>NZ_JBFAOO010000030.1:0-53503 GCF_040675265.1 Microbispora sp. NPDC049633 | reverse complement strand
CCCTGGGCGGCGACAACGCGCCCATGGCGTCGAGCGCCACGGGCAGCGCACGGCCGGTGGGCTGCATGGCCGCATCGTAGGCCGTCAGCGACGTGTCCCGCGGTAAACCACGATCTTGCCGAACCGCGCGTTGCCGGTGACGCGGATCAGCGGGCCGTCGCCGTCGCCGTTCCCGCCGGTCACCGAGCGCTTCGAGAAGACCGCGCTGCCCTCGTCGATCACCCTGGCGTCGGCCGGCACGGTGACGATGAGCTTGCCGCAGAAGGAGTTCAGCTCCAGCGTCACCTCACGGCCGGGCAGCACCGCGTCGCTGAGGTCCACGATCAGCGCCCCGAAGACCGAGCTGAGTTCGGTGTGCCGCCCGGCGACCCAGCGCCCACGCCGGATGACCTTGCTGAACACCGCGGAGACCCGGTGCCGTTCCGTGGCGGGCGTGGCCGGGGGACGGGCCACGTCGGGCAGGTCCCTGACCAGGGGCACGAGGTCGCCGACGGTCACCGCGCTGTAGGCGGCGTCGAGCCGGTCCGCGTGCTCGACGCTCGTCAGGCGGCCGGTGGCAAGCGCCTCGCCGAGGACGGCGGCGACCTGGTCGCGGTCGGCGTCCGAAGCGCGCTGTGCGGGGTCGTCGCCCGCATGGGGGGTGAGGAGAGTCACTCCGCCAGCGTAACTCCTGTCGAGATATGTCGCGATAAGGCGAGCTCGCGATCGGTCCCGGCGGGGCCGGGTCGCGAGGCTCGGCGGCGCGTCGCTAAAAGTGAGCGGAAAGATCTGTCGCCGGGACTGGGCGTCGTGTTTACCGTGGCTTTCTCCGGAGGCGGGATTGCGGTGACCGCGAAGTGGTCGTCCGGTGCTTGATATACCGACTTTCCGGGCGGGCACGGGCCGCGGATCCCCTGCTCGGCAGGGCTTTCGGCCGTGATCGGGCCTGATAGAAATGCCGACGTCTTTGTCGGCGTGCTCGCCGACGCACGGGGGTTCTTGGGTTCGTCATTCCCACTCTCGTGAAAAGGAATATGAACCGGGGGCAAGTCAATGAAACGAGTGGTTAGGACAGCCGTCGTCGCCGTCACGATCGGTATCGCCGGCATGCTCGCCGCGCCCGCGCAGGCCGACGTGTGCGCACAGAAGTGCACGGAGCACCGGGTCGCGTCGGTGGCGAGGCTTCTGGCCGATCTGCAGGGCACGGCCGTCGGCGGGGCGACGAGCGGCGTCGCCGCGCAGGCCGACGCGACCGCCGAGGTGGCGGTGAACCTGACCGCTGACATCAGGGCCCACCTCCTCGCCGTCGCGAAGCTCTGCGGCACCGTCACGGCCGGTCTGTCGGCCGAGGCGAACGCCCAGATCAACGCCGCGGCCGACATCGCGGCCGACATCGTGGCCGACGCGACCGTCACCGTCACCGCGAACGTGGTCGCCCGGCTGGAGGCCCACCTGACGGCCGCCCTGGTCGCGGTCGCGGACGTCAACGCGAACGTCTACGCGGCGGTGGCCGCCAAGGCGGACGTCGCGGCGGACCTCGCCGCCCAGGTCGGCAGGCCGGTCGTCGCCGTCACCGGCCAGACCGCCGCCGCCGTGGACGCCTCGGCGGCGGCCGTCGCCACCGTGGGCGCCGCCGCCCACGCCGGGCTCAACGCCACCGCCAGGCTCAGCGTGCTGCTCAGCGCAAAGGCCGCCGTCGCGGCGACCGCGGGCAGCGCGGGCGGTCTGCTGGCGCTGGTGCCGTGCGACACTCCGGCGGACGGCGCCATGAGCAGCACCCAGGCGACGGCGACCGATGCCGCCGCCCGGGCCGACGCGAACGCCCACGCGGTCACCAAGACGGTCCGCGGCACGACGGACGTTCCGGCGCGGGGAGCCGCCGCGTCGACGGGAGCGGCGGCCGGGCTGGCCACCTCCGCGACGGCCACGGCCGACGCCACGGCGTCGAGCACGGTCTCGTCCGCCCCGGGCATGGTGTCCAGCGTCGCGCCGCCGACCGCGCGGCAGGGCGGCTACGGCAGGTGATCGACGCCTGAGTCCTCCTCCGCCGCCGCGAAGGCGATACGCCGAGTGGCACCGGAGGCCCCGCGTACGGCAGGACCACTGGAAAGACGTCGATGACGAAAGCGGCCGGCGCCCCTGAAGGGCGCCGGCCGTCCGCGCGCTAGTTCGGTGAGTCGGTATGCAGGCGCAGGTGGGTGCGCCTGGCGATCTGGGCCTGCAGGCGGGCCATCTGCCAGTGCAGCTCGATGAGCTGCTCGGCGATCAGCCCGACGGGAAGCTCCGAGGGATCTTCGGCGGCCAGATTGTCGATCGCCGTCGCCAGGTCGCTCATCCGCCCCTCCCCTATGTCGAATCTCCGTTCGAATCATAGTGGAACGAGCGGCCCTCACGCATCAGGTTTCGTACACAGGTGCGATATAGCCGCGGGCGAGCGTGTTGGCCGTGATGTTGAACCCGACCACGGCCGGCGGCGTGTCGGCGTCGACGCCCAGGAACTCCACGCCGAGGGCGTGCACGGCGAAGAGGTAGCGGTGCGGGTAGCCGGGAGGCGGCGCCGCCCCGCCGTACTCCTTGGTGCTGAAGTCGTTGCGCGCGTGCTTGGCACCCTCGGGCAGTGCCTTGAAGTCGGGGCCGTTGCCCGCGCCCGCCGGCAGTTCCGTGACGCCGGCCGGGATGTCGTACAGCACCCAGTGCCAGAAGCCGCTGCCCGTGGGCGCGTCGGGGTCGAAGCAGGTGACGGCGTAGCTCTTGGTGCCCTCCGGGGCGCCCGACCAGCGCAGATGCGGGGAGACGTTCTGCCCGCTCATGCCCCAGTCGTTGAACACGTGGGCCTCGGGGAGCCGCTCGCCGTCGCGTACGTCGTCGCTCTCGACGGTCAGCGCGGGCACCTCGGGCAGATGGTCGTACGGGATCGGTGGCGGCGTCGGCACGGTCACCCCTCCGTTTCTCTCAGGCCTTGTTGTACGCCTCCAGGACCTCCTGGGGGTCGCCTTCCATTCTGATCTTTCCCTTGTGCAGCCAGATCACCCGGTTGCACGTCTCCTCGATCACGTCGAGGTTGTGGGCGACCAGGAAGACCGTGCCGGCGGACTCGCGCATCTGCTTGATGCGCTGCTGGCTCTTCTTCTTGAACTCGCGGTCGCCGGTGGCGAGGGCCTCGTCGATGAGCAGCACGTCGTGCGTCTTGGCCGAGGAGATGGCGAAGCGCAGCCGGGCGCCCATGCCGGACGAGTACGTCGACATGGGGAACTGGACGAAGTCGCCGATGCCGGAGAAGTCCACGATCTCGTCGTACTTCTCGCGTACATCGGCCGGCGTCATGCCCATCGCGTAGCAGCCGAGGATGATGTTGCGCTCGCCCGTCAGCTCTTTCATGAGGGCCGCGTTGACGCCGAGGAGCGACGGCTGGCCGTTGGTGTAGACGGCGCCCTTGTGCGGGGGCAGGAGGCCCGCGATCGCGCGCAGCAGCGTCGACTTGCCCGAGCCGTTGCGGCCGATGATGCCGATGGCGTCGCCGTGGTGGGCGACGAAGCTCACGCCCTTGACGGCGTGGACCTCCTTCATCTGCGGCCGGCCCTGCCGCCGCAGGATGCGCATGAGGGCGTTGGCGGCGTTGCCCTTCTCGGACTCGCTCGCGGCGCCGTACACCTTGTAGACGATGTGCAGGTCGTCCACGATGACGGTCGGGGTCCCGACCTTGGGATTGCGCGTCTCGGGGGCCTGCGTCTCGGAATTCTGCGTCTCGGAATTCTGCGTCTCGGAATGCTGGGGCGCCACCTGCGACAGCTCCTCGGTCAGCTCAGCCACGGCCGTACCTCTCCTCGGCTCGCCAGAAGTACCAGAAGCCGACGATCAGCGCGAACACTGCCCAGAATAGACAAGTCACCCACGCCCAGCGCTCGGGGAACCGCTGGTAGATCAGCAGATCGCGCATGAACTCGATGTAGGCGGCGGCGGGGTTGAACTCCAGGACCCAGCGGAGGAGCTCCGGCAGCTCCCTGGTCTTGTCGTCGATCGCGTAGAAGACGCCGGAGGCGTACAGCCAGGTGCGGGTGATGAACGGCATGAGCTGGTTCAGGTCCCGCATGAACGCGCCGAGGCGGGCCATGAACATGGCCATGCCGATGTTGAAGACCAGCTGCATGAGCAGGGTGACGGGGATCAGCAGCCAGAGCCAGGTGATCGGCTCCCCGGTGACGAGCACCAGGAGGACCAGCACGGCCATGGAGTAGCCGAGCTGCTGGAGCTCCTGCATGGTGTACGCGAGCGGGAGCGAGGCGCGGGGGAAGTGGAGCGCCCGGATGAGCGACAGGTTCGACGAGATGGACTTGGCGCCGCTGATCACCGTGCGCTGGGTGAAGGTGAATACCATGACCCCGGTGATGAGGAACGCCGGGTAGTTCTCGATCGACTTGCTCTGCCCCAGGATGACGCCGAACATCAGCCAGTACACCGCGGCGTTGAGCAGGGGGGTCAGCACCTGCCAGAGCTGGCCGAGCATCGACTCGGAATACTTCGAGACGTTGCGCGAGGTGGCGTACGTGAGGATGAAGTGCCGCCGGTCCCACAGTTGGCGCAGGTAGGCGGGCATGCTGGGGCGTGCGATGGCGCGTCGTAGTCCGTGACGCTCGGCGAGCGCGGCCAGCGACTCCGGGGCTCGGCCGCCACCCTGGGCCTCCGCGAGCGCGGATTCCGGCTGGCTCATGGCATGGACTCTATTGGATGGAGGTCGGTGGGACGGCTGTCGCACCGGACGTGGCTGCGACTGGTCAAAGGTAGCCCAGGACATCCTCGTCCGGGGACCGGGAGGCGGGTGTCGTCTCCCTCCTTGGCCAAAGGACCGGCAGTCTGTCGGTATATGTACTCTAAAGGGGAGTTTGATGCCGTGCTGGGCATTTAAGGTTGGGCTCACGAGAATGTGTGTGACGCCCGACTGACGCACGTGTGACCGAACTGCAACGTGCCGGAGACTCCTCTGGTGCGTCCGGTAAGGGATGCTCCGGACGACTGGCAGGACGTCAGCTGGTTTGACGAAGCCCGGCAAACCGGGTGCTAACCAGCGCGAACGCCCATCCTTAGAGGGAGGACCAATCCACTATGCGCGTGACTAAGGGCGCGAAGATCGCCACCGGCACCGCGCTGCTTGCGCTCGGCGTCGCCGCGTGCGGCGGGGGCGGCGGTTCCAGTAGCGGCGGCGGGGACAACCCCCGAGCCGCGTCGGGAACCGTCTACATCCGTGGCTGTGAGCCCCAGACCGGCTTCGTCCCGGGAAACATCAACGAGACCTGCGGCGGCACGATCAACGACTTCGTGTACAGCAAGCTCGTTCAGTACAACTCGGACACGGCCGCCCCTGAGCTCGACCAGGCCGAGTCGATCGAGACCACCGACAACAAGGTGTGGACGATCAAACTCAAGCCCGGTCTGAAGTGGACCGACGGCACGCCGGTCACCGCGAAGAACTACGTCGACGCCTGGAACTACACCGCCTACTCGCCGAACGCTCAGCTCGGCAGCTTCTGGTTCGGTGACATCGTGGGCTTCGACAAGGTCAACACGGCCGACCCCGACGGCCCCGACGGGCCGAAGGAGGCTCCGAAGCCGGAGACCGACAAGCTGGAGGGCCTGGAGGTCGTCGACGACCTCACCTTCAAGGTCACGCTCACCGCGCCCATCTCGGTGTTCCGCACCAAGCTGGGCTACTCGACCTTCTCGGCGCTGCCCGAGGCCTTCTTCAAGGACCCGAAGGGCTTCGCGCAGAAGCCGGTCACGAACGGCCCCTTCAAGTTCGTGCAGTGGGACCACAACTCGCAGATCATCGTCGAGGCCAACCCCGACTACCCCGGGCCGGAGAAGCCCAAGGTCAAGAAGATCGTCTACAAGATGTACAAGGACGACAACGCGGCCTACGCGGACCTGGTCTCCAACAACCTCGACTTCACCGAGCTGATCCCGCCGTCCGCCCTCGCCGGCGACAAGTGGAAGACCGACCTCGGCGACCGCGCGATCGACGGCCAGCAGGGCGTCATTCAGACGCTGACCTTCCCGGTGTACGACAAGGAGTTCGGCGGCAACGCCGACTTCCGCAAGGCGGTCTCGTACGCGATCGACCGCAAGACGATCACCGAGAAGATCTTCAACAAGGGCCGTAGCCCGATCAACGGCTGGGTCTCCCCGATCGTCGAGGGCTTCAAGGACGGCGCCTGCGGCGACCTGTGCACCTACAACCCCGCCAAGGCCAAGGAGCTCCTCGCCAAGGCCAAGTCCGAGGGCTACACCCCGCCGGCCGAGTTCCCGATCTGGTCCAACGCCGACGGCACCCACAAGGACTGGATCGAGGCCACGGTCAACAGCATCAACCAGGCCTTCGGTCCCGACGCGGGCGTGAAGTTCGTGCACAAGGACATGCCCACCTTCGCCGAGCTGCGTGACACCATCACCCAGCACAAGATCAAGGGCGCGTTCCGCACCGGCTGGCAGATGGACTACCCGCACATCGAGAACTTCCTGAACCCGCTGTACAAGACCGGCGCCTCCTCGAACGACGGTCTCTACAGCAACAAGGCTCTCGACGCGAAGCTCCACGAGGCCGACACCGCCACCGACCCCGCGCAGGCCAACGCCCTCTACCAGGAGGCCGAGGCTATGCTGCAGCAGGACATGCCCGCGATTCCGCTGTGGTCCTACGGCCTGCAGGCCGGCACCTCCAAGTGGGTGACCGGCGTGAAGGTCACTCCCTTCGGCGTGCTCGACCCGCTGTCGATCGCGATCAAGGAAGCGTAGGACAGCTCGTACGTGAACCCCCCGAGGCCGGTTCCCCCACCGGGGCCGGCCTCGTGGGCTGTCCATTCGCGAACTCCGTGTTGACCCACGGGGGCGCATGTACGACCTTTAGCGTCAGATCGGAGGTGCGCATGGGCCGATACGCGATCCGGCGCCTGCTGCAACTCGTGCCTGTCGTGCTCGGCACGACGTTCATCATCAACTACATGGTCTGGCAGCTCCCGGGCGACCCGTTCGCCGGGAGGTGCGGCCAGCGGCCATGCCCGGACTCCTACGTCACGGCCATGCGCGAGCAGTTCGGCCTGGACCAGCCGCTCCTGCTGCAGTACTGGAACTTCCTGAAGAACCTGTTCACCGGCAACCTCGGCACCGACTTCAACGGTGTCTCGGTGGCGAGCCAGCTCGGCGACGCCTGGCCGATCACCATCAGGCTCGCGCTGATGGCGGTGGCCTTCGAGGCGATCATCGGGATCGGCGCCGGCGTGCTGTCGGGCCTCAAGCGGGGCGGCTTCATCGACAACGTGGTGACGCTCTCCACGCTGTTCCTGCTCTCCCTGCCGATCTTCGTCACCGGCTACCTGCTGCAGTGGGTGCTCGGCGTGCAGCTGAACGTGATCTCGCCGACCGTGACGGACGCCGCGACCGTACCCGAGCTGATCGTTCCCGCGCTCGTGCTGGCCAGCCTCAACATGGCGTTCACCGCGCGGCTCACGCGTACGAGCATCGTGGAGAACCTGCGCTCCGACTACGTGCGCACGGCCGTGGCCAAGGGACTGAGCAACCGGCGGGTGGTCGGGATCCACCTGCTGCGCAACTCGCTCATCCCGGTGCTGACGTTCCTCGGCACCGAGGTCGGCTCGCTGATGTCCGGCGCGATCATCACCGAGGGCATCTTCAACATCCACGGCATCGGCGGCCTGCTGTGGCGGGCCATCAACGGTCAGGACTACACGATCGTGGTCCCCGTGGCCACGCTGCTCGTGCTCGTGTACCTGATCTCCAACCTGCTCGTCGACCTCCTCTACGGCGTGCTCGACCCGAGGATCCGCTATGAGTGACCCGACCGCGACGCAAGACCTGATCAAGGGTGCGGACGATCCGGCCGCGAGCCCGGTCGCGGTCCGGGAGAGCCAGCGCAGCCTCTGGCGCGACACGTGGGACATCCTGAAGCGACGCAAGATCTTCTGGGTCTCGCTCGTGATGCTGATCGTGTTCCTCCTGATGGCGGCCTTCCCGTCGCTGTTCACGCACAAGGACCCGGAGTACGCGACGCTCGCCAAGAGCATGGAGCTGCCGAGCTCCGAGGCATGGTTCGGCTACGACCTGCAGGGCCGGGACGTGTGGGCCAGGACCATCTACGGCGCCCGCACCTCGATCATCGTCGGTGTGCTGGCCACGCTGGCCACCGTCCTGCTCGGCGGCCTGACCGGCGTGCTGGCGGCCTACTTCGGGCGCTGGCTCGACGCGATCATCTCCCGGATCGGCGAGATGTTCCTCGGCCTGCCGTACGTGCTGGGCGCGATCATCATCCTCGGCACCGTCGCGCCGGCCCAGTCGAACCCCGGCAAAGCGATGATCATGGCGGTCGTCATCATCGTGCTCGCCCTGCTGGGCTGGCCGATCCTGATGCGCATCGCCCGCTCGGCCGTCATCCAGGCCAAGCACCAGGACTACGTGCAGGCCGCCAGGGCGCTCGGCGCCGGACCGCTGCGGATCATCTTCCGGCACCTGCTGCCGAACTCGCTGGCGCCGATCCTCGTGTACGCCACGATCACGATCGGCAGCTACATCGGCGCCGAGGCCACGCTGTCGCTGCTCGGCATCGGCCTGCGCTCGCCGGTCATCTCCTGGGGCATCGCGATCGCCGACCACACCTCGTACCTGAGGACCGGACCGCACGCCATGTTCTTCCCGGCCGCGTTCCTGTCCCTGTGCGTGCTGACCTTCGTCATGCTCGGCGAAGCCGTACGCGACGCCCTCGACCCGAAGCTTCGATGAGGAGGCACAGCGAGTGACGGAAGTGCTTTCCGAGCAGATGGGCAGGGGCTCCCACAGTGGCGCCCTGCTGGAGGTCGACGACCTCCATGTCGAGTTCCGCACCCGGGCAGGCGTGGCCAAGGCCGTCAACGGCGTGACCTACAGCGTGGACGCCGGCGAGACGCTCGCCGTGCTGGGCGAGTCGGGCTCGGGCAAGAGCGTCACCGCCCAGACCATCATGGGCATCCTCGACATGCCCCCGGGGAAGGTGACCGGCGGCGAGATCCGCTTCCGCGGCGTCGACCTGCTCAAGCTCCCCGAGGACCAGCGCAGGAGGATCCGCGGGGAGGGCATCTCCATGGTCTTCCAGGACGCGCTGTCGTCGCTGAACCCGGTCTTCCCGGTCGGCTGGCAGATCGCCGAGATGTTCCGCATGCACCGCGGCACCTCGCGGGCGGAGGCGAAGAAGAAGGCCGTCGAGCTGATGGACCGGGTCAGGATCCCGGCCGCCAAGGACCGGGTCAACGACTTCCCGCACCAGTTCTCCGGCGGTATGCGGCAGCGCATCATGATCGCCATGGCGATCGCGCTCGACCCGGAGATCCTGATCGCCGACGAGCCGACCACGGCGCTCGACGTGACCGTCCAGGCCCAGATCATGGGGCTGCTCGCGGAACTGCAGCGCGACAGCAACATGGGACTGATCCTGATCACCCACGACCTCGGCGTCGTCGCCGACGTCGCTGACAAGATCGCGGTCATGTACGGCGGCCGCATCGTCGAGAACGCGCCGGTGCACGAGCTGTACAAGAACCCGGCCCACCCCTACTCGAAGGGGCTGCTCGAATCCATCCCCCGGGTGGACCAGAAGGGCCAGGAGCTGTACGCGATCAAGGGCCTGCCGCCCAACCTGCTGGAGATGCCGACGGGCTGCGCCTTCCACCCGCGGTGCCCGTATCGGCGGGACAACTGCGTGACCGACGTTCCCCCGCTGTACACGATCAGTGGCACCCGCGGCAGCGCCTGCCACTACTGGAGGGAGGTCATCGATGAAGGCGAGCGCTGAGTCGATCCTCGAAGTCCGCGATCTGGTCAAGCACTTCCCGCTCACCCAGGGCGTCGTCGTCAAGCGGCAGATCGGCGCGATCAAGGCCGTGGACGGGGTCTCCTTCGACCTGCACCGGGGTGAGACGCTCGGGGTCGTCGGCGAGTCGGGCTGCGGCAAGTCCACGCTGGCCAAGCTGCTGATGGCGCTGGAGCGGCCCACCTCGGGCTCCGTGCGCATCCACGGCAGGGACATCACCACGGCCAGGGGCGCCGAGCTCAAGCGGATGCGCCGCAACATCCAGATGGTCATGCAGGACCCCTACACCTCGCTGAACCCGCGGATGACCGTCGGCGACATCGTGGGGGAGCCGTTCGAGATCCACACGGACGTCGTGCCGAAGGGCGGCCGGCGGCGCCGGGTGCAGGAACTGCTCGAGGTGGTCGGCCTCAACCCCGACCACATCAACCGCTACCCGCACCAGTTCTCCGGCGGCCAGCGTCAGCGCATCGGCATCGCCCGCGGTCTGGCGCTCCAGCCTGAGATCATCATCTGCGACGAGCCGGTCTCCGCGCTCGACGTGTCGATCCAGGCCCAGGTCATGAACCTGCTGGAGCGGCTGCAGAACGAGTTCGACCTCGCCTACATCTTCATCGCGCACGACCTGTCGGTGGTCCGCCACATCTCCGACCGGGTCGCGGTGATGTACCTCGGCAAGATCGTCGAACTGGGCAGCGACGCCCAGATCTACGACAGCCCGACGCATCCGTACACGCAGGCGCTGCTGTCGGCCGTGCCGGTGCCGGATCCGGAGGGCCGGGAGACGCGCCAGCGGATCATCCTCCAGGGCGACCCGCCCTCGCCGGCCAACCCGCCCTCGGGCTGCCACTTCCGCACCCGGTGCTGGAAGGCGCAGGACATCTGCGCCCAGCAGGCGCCGGCGCTCGAGGTGCGCCCGGGCAGCGATCACCCCAGCGCGTGCCACTTCGCGGAGGCCCGCGACGTGGTGAACGCCCAGTAGGACCGGCCGGGTCAGCGCCCGGGCGACAGCCGTACGTGCGCGCCCGGGGGCAGACCCAGGCGGTCGGCGGCGTCCCCGGCGTTGATCGCCATCGCGACCAGGCCTGCGGAGTCGGCGAACGCCACCAGGTCGCCGGGCGGCACGGCGGTGAACGTCTCGCGGAACGGCACGGTGATCTGGCGGCGCCCAAGCCACACGGCGAGGGTGTCGCCGAGCCGTACGCCGAGCTCGGCCAAATCGGTGGCGGTGATCGACAACTGGACGTTGCCGTGCCTGTCCACCGACAGCACCTCGCCCTCCGCCGCGCCGTCCCGCAATCGGCAGGTCGGCGCGGGCAGGGTCACCAGGCGGTTCACCGGCATCGGCGGCCCCACGTCGGCGACCGCGCGCCCGGTGCACAGGTGGGCGGCCACCGGGGCGAACAGATCCCGTCCCGGGAACGTCGGAGAGACGCTCTCCAGGAACAGGTCGGTGTTCGTCAGCTCGTAGGCCGCGTCGGCGCCGCCGGCGGCGCGCACGGCCCACGACAGGATGCCGTTGTCCGGGCCGAGGAACACCCGTCCTCCGGCCTCCACCGCGACCGGGCGCCGGTTGCCGCCCACGGCGGGATCGACGACCGCGAGGTGTACGCCGGCCGGCAGGTAGGGCAGGGTCTGCGCGAGGATGGCCGCGCCGCGCCGTACGTCCCCGGCGGGGACGAGGTGACCCACGTCGATGATCCGAGCCTGCGGAGCGATGCCCGCGATCACGCCGTGGCACGCGGCGACGAACCCGTCCTCCAGCCCGTAGTCGGTCAGGAGCGTGATTACAGAGCTCACATCACGTGACACTACGTCCGTCCCGCCCGGCCTGAACACCCCGGGTTCGCCTCGCTGGTTCGCGCATTACCATAGGACGGGCTCGCGAGCCGATCGAGGAGGAGCGGATGGACACCGAACCGGCCGGCGACGGGCCCGGCCTCTCGGACCGCGACCGCGAGATGCTCGCGTTCGAGCGCCAGTGGTGGCGTTACGCGGGCGCCAAGGAACAGGCGATCAGGGAGGCCTTCGGCATCTCCGCGACCCGGTATTACCAGTTACTCGGGGAGCTGATCGACCGGCCGGAGGCGCTGGAGCACGACCCCATGCTCGTCAAGCGGCTGCGCCGGATGAGGGCCGGCAGGCGGCGCGACCGCTCGGCCCGCCGATTCGGACTCAACTCCTAGTGCCTCTCCCGCGGCACCGGCTTTTCCCCTCCGCACGCATGAGCCCCGCCACCGGGGCATGAGGCCGTTCCGAGGCGTACGCATCTGACCCCCACCGGAGTGAGGCCATGACCCTGCCCGCGCACGCAGGACTCGACGCGATCGTCTCCGATCCGGCCGGCGCCGTGATCGGGCTCGACTACGACGGCACGCTCTCCCCGATCGTGCCCGACCCCGCCGCCGCCCGGGTGCATCCCGGCGTTCCCGGCGTGCTGGCCGCCCTCGCACCGCTGGTGCGCGCCGTCGTCATCGTCACGGGCCGCCCGCCGCGTACGGCGCTGGCCCTCGGCGAAGTCTCCGGCGGGCCGTCCCTCGCCGACGTGCCCGGTCTGGTGATCCTCGGCCACTACGGCCTGGAGCGCTGGGAGGACGGCCGCCTGACGGCGCCGCCGCCCCCGCCGGGGCTCGACCTCGTCCGCGCCCGGCTGCCCGAGCTCACGGCGGGCCTCGACGGGGTGTGGATCGAGGACAAGGACCGGGCCGTCGCCGTGCACACCCGGCGGTGCGCCGATCCCGTGGGGGCGCTGGAGGCGCTGCGTGGGCCGGTCGCGGCGCTGGCCGGGGAGGCCGGGCTGACGGTCGAGCCGGGCCGCATGGTGCTGGAGCTGCGGCCCGCCGGGATGGACAAGGGACGGGCCCTGTCGGCCTTCCTCGCCGAGCGCGGCGCCCGCTCGGTCATGTTCGTCGGAGACGACCTGGGGGACCTCGCCGCCTTCGGCGCGGTCGAGACGGCCGGGATTCCCGGCGTACGCGTGTGCAGCGGGTCCGCGGAGGTGACCGCGCTGGCGGAGCGCGCCGACGTGGTGGTGGACGGGCCCGACGGCGTCGTGGCACTTCTCGGCGACCTCGTGGCAAGGATGGGCAAGCCGTCTGCAACCCGCCGGGCGTAACGTCCTGGGCATGAGGAAGACGATCTCGGCCGCGGCGGCCGGCCTGGCCGTGCTCGCGGCGTCCCTGGCCGTTCCGGCGGCGGCGTACGCGAGCGACAGCGCGGCCACCAAGACGTTGCACCTGCGCAAGGGCCTGACCCTCAAGATCCCCTCGTCCTGGCGGGTCGACGCCGGTCGCGCGGACTGGCTGCGCGTCGTCACCGGCTCGTGCCCCACCAAGGGCACGGACACGTACGGCTTCCGCGACTCGGGGTGCCACAGCTTCTGGATCCTCGGCCCCAAGGCCATCAAGGTGGGCCATGAGCTGTTCCAGGCGTACACGCCGGACGGCCCGTTCTATCCGGCCACCGACGTCGGGCCCTGCCCGGTCAAGAAGAAGCTCTACATCGGCCGGACCACGCTCGCCGAGAAGGGGCTTCGGCAGGTCGGGCCGGGGCACAAGGCCGACTACCGCGACTGGGCGGGCACCTGCAGGACCCTGACCTCCGGCACGGTGAAGGCCCGGTTCAACCAGCGCGAGTGGTACCTGCCGTCGTCGCGGATCCTGGTGGTCGACCAGTGGAGGACCCCGGGTCTCGCCGCGATCCTCGAGGACGCGACCTGGAGCTGAGCGCTTGGCGATCTCCTGCCTATCGGGCCACAAGTCGTCCGCAAGTGACCGCGCCTAGTGTTTTCGGCATGTTCAGAAAGACGATCTCGGCCGCGGCGGCCGGTCTGGCCGTGCTCGCGGCGTCCCTGGCGGTTCCGGCGGCGGCGTACGCGAGCGAGAGCGGCGGCACCAAACAGGTCCGTCTGCGCAGCGGCCTGACCCTCACGATCCCCAAGTCGTGGAAGGTGGCGAAGGACGACAAGGACTGGGTGCGCGTCATCACCGGCTCGTGTCCCACCTTCGGCACCGAGGACTACGGTTTCCGCGACTATGGGTGCCACGGCTTCTGGATCCTCGGCCCGAAGGCGCTGAAGATCGGGAACCACACGTTCCAGTCCTACAAGTCGAAGTACGGATTCGACCCGGCGACCGACGTCAGCATCTGCCCGAAGAGCTACAAGCTGTACAAGGGCGAGTGGAAGCTCGCGGACAAGGGGCTGCGGCAGGTCGGGCCCGGCCACAAGGCGGACTACCACAAGTGGGCGGCGACCTGCGTCGACAAGAAGTGGCGGGTGAAGCTGCACTACAACCAGCGCGAGTGGTATCTGCCCTCGTCCAAGGTGCTGGTCCTCGATCAGTGGGACCACCCGCAGCTGGCCGCGATCCTCAAGAACGCGACCTGGAGCTGACCGGTCCGGGGCTCAGGAACGCGACCGGGAGCCCACGACCCCGCCCGCGGCCACCGCGATAAGGGCCGGCGCGAGCAGGAACGCCGTGTGCGTCCCGAAGCCGTCCCCCAGCGCGCCGAGCACGAACGGCCCGCTGCCCGAGCCCACGCCCGCCCAGATCGAGGCCGTGCCGGACGCCTGGTCCGGCCGGCCTCCCGACACCTCGATCATGCGCGTCAGGCCCATGGGGAACTGGACCGAGATGCCGAGCCCGCTGAGCGCGAGCCCGGCGTAGCAGACCGGCGCCGAGGTCCCGATCCAGAACAGCGTCCAGCCGGCCAGGGTCACCCCGAGCGAGCCCAGCAGCACCACTCCCGGAGCGAAGCGCAGGGCCAGCCGGGCGCCGCCGAACCGGCCCGCGGCCATGCCGGCCAGCATCGCGGTCAGCCCGGTCGCCGCCACGCCGGGCGACAGGCCGGTCCGCTGGCCGAACAACGCTGCGGCCCACAGGTTGAAGGCGAACTCCAGGGCCACGCAGCACAACAGCACGAAGCCGGCGACGTGGAAGCGCCAGCCGTACGGGACCCGGAGAGAGGCCGCGGGCGACGGCGGCGGGACGGGCGCGGGCGGCACCCACACCCGCCCCATGACCAGGGCCAGCACGAGGGTGGCCGCCACCGGGACGAACAGCGAGGGACGCCAGCCGATCGGCGACTCGGCCACCACGCTGAAGACGTAGGTGGTGGCGATGCCGGCGGTGACGCCGACCGCGTTGGCCTCGCTGATCACGGCCGCCCCGGCCGGGCCGTGGTGGTCGCTGAGCACCGCCATCATCACGTACAGGGCCGTCGAGCCGCAGCCGCCGGCGAGGGTGAAACCGGCGAGCGTGAGCGGAAGCGAGTGTCCGAACGCGACGAGGAGCACCCCGGCGTTCATCCCGGCCAGGCCGCCCCAGGTGACGGCGCGGCGCCCGAGCCGCCTGGTCAGCGTGGGCAGGGCCAGCCCGCCGGCGATGCCGCCGAGCGCCATCCCGGTGCCGTGCAGCCCGGCGACGGCCTGGGACACGCCGAGTTCGGCGCGCAGGAGCGGCACGGCGGCCGACAGGCCGTACAGGTAGGTGGCGAAGGTGGCGAGCTGCAGATAGACCAACCAGGTGGGGCCGTCCCTGGTGACCTTTATGTTGCGTTCCAAAACCAGGCAAGGTTAGCGCAACGAGGAAAGAGCCTTGATCGGCGGCCTCGTTCAGTGCAGCGCGGCGAGCTGGTCCTCGAACCAGCGCTGGGGCGGCAGGGCGGTGGCGGCCTCCCGCAGCCGCAGGCCGCGCGTGAGGCGTTCCTGTTCCGGCAGCGTCAGCGCCTCGTGCAGCGCCGCCGCCGTGCCGGACACGTCGTACGGGTTGACCAGCAGCGAGTCGGCCCCCAGCTCGGCCGCCGCGCCCGCCTCGCGCGACAGCACCAGCGCGCACCGGGGCGACAGGATCGGGCCCTCCTTGGCCACCAGGTTCATGCCGTCCCTGATCGGGTTGACGAGCAGGACGTCGGCCAGCCGGTAGGCGGCCAGGGAGCGCGGGTAGTCGTCGTTGACGTTGAGGATGAGCGGGTCCCAGTCCTCGGTGGCGTACTCGTCCTCGATCTCCTTCGCGCAGCGCTGCACGGCCGCCGTGTATTCGCGGTACTCGGGCAGGTCGTGCCGGGAGGGGTAGGCGAACGCCAGGTGGACGACCCGGCCGTGCCACTCGGGATGGGCGGCCAGGAACTCCTGGTAGGCCCGCAGGCCGCGCACGATGTTCTTGGACAGCTCGGTGCGGTCGATGCGCACGATGAGCTTGCGGTCGCCGACGTGGTCTTTGATCGCGGTCATGTGCGACTCGACGTCCGGCTCGGCCGCCCGCGCCCGCAGCGCCTCCCCGTTCACCCCGAGCGGGTGGACGCCGATCCTGGTGGTCCGCCCGTCGTAGGTCACCGTACGGGCGGCGTGGTCCACCCGGGCTCCGAGCAGCACGTCGCAGCAGTCCATGAAGGAGCGGGCCCAGCGGGCGGTGAGGAACCCCGCGTGGTCGGCGCCGAGGATGCCGGTCAGCACCTCGGCCGCGACGTCCTCGGGCAGCAGCGCGAAGTATTCGGGCGGCGCCCAGGGCGTGTGCGAGAAGTGGCCGATGCGCAGGTCGGGGCGGTCGACCCGGAGCATCGCCGGGGTCAGCGTCAGGTGGTAGTCCTGCACCATGACGCGCGCCCGGGGCGCCGCCTCCTCGGCGAGGGCCAGTGCGAAGGCCCCGTTGTACGTGCGGTACGACTCCCACTCCCGGCGGAACCGCGTGCCGAACTCGGGGGAGAAGGGCGTGTTGTACAGCAGGTGGTTGACGAACCAGAGGGTCGAGTTGGCCACGGCGTTGTAGGCCCGGTGGAAGACCGCGGGCGGGATGTCCAGCATGCGGATCGGCCCCGTCTCGAAGGCCCGGTCGAGCCGGCCGCCGGGCGCCTGGCGCACCGCGCCCCGGTCGCCGTCCGACAGCGCGGCGCAGACCCACAGGACGTCGGTGTCCCTGACCACCTCGGACAGGCCCGAGACCAGGCCGCCACCGCCCCTGCGCATGGTCAGGCCGCCGTCCTCCGACAGCGTGAAGGACACCGGGCCCCTGTTGGACGCGATAAGAACGGTGCTGCTCATCTGGGCTGTCCCTCGATCAGAGCGGGCGCGCATGCCGGAAGATTAATAAAAGCCGACCTCCGTCAATAGGATGTCAACCGATCGCGGAAGGGCTGGATACGGCATGGCACTGGACGACACGACCGAGGACCTGGCCCGATCGGCTGCCCAGGGGGACCATCGCGCGCTCGGTGAACTGCTGCGACGCATCGAGCCCGACGTGCTGCGGCACTGCGAGAGGCTTCTACCGTATCGGCAGGACGCGGAGGAGGCCGCGCAGGACACGCTGCTCGCCGTGGCACGCAACATCGGCAGGTTCGAGGGGCGCGCCAAGTTCAGCACCTGGTTGCACATCGTGACCGTGAACTGCGCCAGGACCACCTACCGCTCGCTGAAGCGGCGCTCGTCGGAGCAGGCGGAGGAGCTGCCCGACCAGCGGCCCGATCCCCGGCGGGTGAGCGTCATCGCCGGGTCGCGGCTCGACCTGCTCGACGCGATGGAGGCGCTGGAGGCCGAGCGGCCCGACCTCGCCCAGGCGCTCGTGCTGCGCGACATCTGCCAGCTCGACTATTCGGAGGTCGCCGACCAGCTGAAGATCCCCCTCGGCACGGTCAAGTCCCGGATCCATCAGGCGCGCAAGTACGTGCAGGCCGCTCTCGGCGAGGCGTACGGCTGATACGGATCGTCTCGTTATGTGAGACATCGGAACGGACACGGAGGACGCCGGGGTACAGTGCTAGGGACCTTTCTCGGAAAGGTTCCACAACTGAACATGCTCATCCAGAGGGGTGGAGGGACCGGCCCTGCGAAGCCCCGGCAACCTCCCCGGTGTCGAACTCGTGTCCACGAGGCCCGGCCGGGACAGGTGCCAATTCCGGCTCGCGGCCAGGGTGGTCGCGAGCGAAGATGAGGGAAAGGCCTCGCTTCATGGCGCACACCAGCACTGCCGCTAACACCGCCGCGAACACCGTCGAGTTCGGCCCCGCCACGGGTCTTTCGTGTCGCGAATGCGGCACGCTTTATGAACTCGGCCCGATCTTCGCCTGTACGGAGTGTTTCGGCCCCCTTGAGGTGGCGTACGAATTCGGCGAGATCCGCCGGGAGGACATCGAGTCCGGTCCGGCGAACATCTGGCGCTACCGCTCCCTGCTCCCCGTTCCCGCCGACGTGGCGGCCAAGCCCAACCTCCAGCCCGGCTGGACCAAGCTCGTTAAGGCCGACAGGCTGGCCGCCGAGCTGGGGCTGCGGTCGCTCCACGTCAAGGACGACTCCGGCAACCCCACCCACTCCTTCAAGGACCGGGTCGTCTCGATCGCGCTGGAGGCCGCGCGCAACTTCGGCTTCCACACCCTGTCGTGCTCCTCCACCGGCAACCTCGCCGGCGCGGTGAGCGCGGCCGCCGCCCGGGCCGGACTGGACTCCTGCGTCTTCATCCCCGCCGACCTGGAGCCGGCCAAGGTCGTCATGGCCGCGGTGTACGGCGGCCGTCTGGTCGCCATCGACGGCAACTACGACGAGGTCAACCGCTTCTGCTCGGAGCTCATCGGCGACGAGCTGGGCGAGAAGTGGGGCTTCGTCAACGTCAACCTCCGGCCCTTCTACGCCGAGGGCTCCAAGACGCTGGCGTACGAGATCGCCGAGCAGCTCGGCTGGCGCCTGCCCGACCAGATCATCATCCCGGTGGCCTCCGGTTCGCAGCTCACCAAGATCGACAAGGGCTTCCGCGAGCTGATCAAGCTGGGGCTGGTCGAGGATCGGCCGTACCGGATTTTCGGCGCGCAGGCCGAGGGCTGCTCGCCGGTCTCCCGGGCGTTCAAGGCCGGGCAGGACGTGGTGCAGCCGGTGCGGCCCGACACCATCGCCAAGTCGCTGGCGATCGGGAACCCGGCGGACGGGCCGTACGTGCTCGACATCGCCCGGCGCACGGGCGGCGCGGTGGAGGACGTGAACGACCAGGAGATCGTCGAGGCGATCCGCCTGCTGGCCAGGACCGAGGGCGTCTTCGCCGAGACGGCGGGTGGCGTCACGGTCGGCGTGCTGCGCAAGCTGGTGCGCGAGGGGCGCCTCGACCCCGACGCCGAGACCGTGGTGCTGAACACCGGCGACGGGCTCAAGACGCTCGACGCGGTGGCCGAGCACGCCCGCCCCACCGCCGTCATCCGTCCTTCTCTCGACGCCTTCCGTGCGGCATTCGCCAACTGAAAGCGTTTCACCAGGCCCATCGGCAGCAACGAAAGCGAGCGAACAATGAGCGTTTCCGTGCGGATTCCGACGATTCTCCGGACGTACACCAACGGAGCCGCGGAGGTGAGCGGGGAGGGGGGAACGCTTCGAGAGGTTCTGCAGAAGCTGGACGCGGACTACCCCGGCATCGGCGGGCGCATCCTGGACGAAACGGGTAAGATTCGGCGTTTTGTCAACGTCTACGTCGGAGAAGAGGATGTCCGATTCGCCGACGGTCTGGACACCGCCACGCCGGACGGGGTGCAGATTTCGGTCATCCCCGCCGTCGCCGGAGGCTGAGCCGCCGCACCGGCGCCGAGCACCTGACATGCACTTCTATGGCGAAGAAGTCGGGCGGTGCTATGGCAAATGGTGTAGCTCTCAACTATTCAACAGCAAAGTGAAAATTCTTCGGTCCTGCTTAGAGCGAACGCCAAGTAGTAGTTTGCGGATTGACTCTGTTGTCCTACGCCTTGACACGGGTATGGTCGAGGACGATCGACAAAACCGGGGGCTTCTTGGTGGTCCCCAGCCCAGCAAGAGGAGTCGGAAGTGGCGCAGGGCACCGTCAAATGGTTTAACGCGGACAAGGGCTACGGCTTCATCGCGGTAGACGGTGGTAAGGACGTGTTCGTCCATTACTCGGCAATCCTGATGGACGGCTACAAGGCCCTCGAGCAGGGTCAGCGGGTTGAGTTCGACATCACGCAGGGTCAGAAGGGCCCCCAGGCGGAGGCCGTACGGGCCGTCTGATCCCGTCATCGACCTTGGAAGGCCCGGCGCACGAAGTTCCGCGCGCCGGGCCTTCCGCTGTGTCTCCCGCGTCGCGCGTCGGGGCGCTCACTTCCGCCGTCTTCCTTCGTCGCGCTTGGTCGCTTCGCTCCCGCGCGCTCCTCAGTCCAGACCGGCGGCGCGCCCCTCCGGCTTGCTCTGTGTCTCCCGCGTCGCGCGTCGGGGCGCTCACTTCCGGCGGGTCCGGTGTGACCTGCTGCGCTCGTTCTGGACATACCGTCCAAGCTGGTCAGGGTGGCTTCCGCTTGCACTCTCGGGGGGAGAGTGCTAAATACTTGTTTGGCACTCTGAGGTCGAGAGTGACAACAATCGGGATCGGGGCGATGGGGCCCGCGCAGGGATAGCGGGCTCAAGCCGTCGCGGGCGTCGGCTCGGTCCGTTGAAGACACCCTGCTACTGGGAGGTCTAGCCTAATGGCAGCCAAGATGATCGCGTTTGACGAGGACGCCCGGCGCGGTCTCGAGCGCGGTATGAACCAGCTCGCCGACGCCGTGAAGGTGACCCTCGGCCCGAAGGGCCGCAACGTCGTGCTGGAGAAGAAGTGGGGCGCCCCCACGATCACCAACGACGGTGTCTCCATCGCCAAGGAGATCGAGCTCGAGGACCCGTGGGAGAAGATCGGCGCCGAGCTGGTCAAGGAAGTCGCGAAGAAGACCGACGACGTCGCCGGTGACGGCACGACGACGGCTACCGTGCTCGCTCAGGCGCTGGTCCGCGAGGGTCTGCGCAACGTGGCCGCCGGCGCCAACCCGATGGCGCTGAAGAAGGGCATCGAGGCCGCCGTCGAGCGCGTCAGCGAGGAGCTGTCGAAGCTCGCCAAGGACGTGGAGACCAAGGAGCAGATCGCCTCCACCGCCTCCATCTCCGCCGCCGACACCGAGATCGGCTCCCTCATCGCCGAGGCGATGGACAAGGTGGGCAAGGAAGGCGTCATCACCGTCGAGGAGAGCAACACCTTCGGCCTGGAGCTGGAGCTCACCGAGGGTATGCGCTTCGACAAGGGCTACGTGTCCGGCTACTTCGTGACCGACCCCGAGCGCATGGAGGCGGTCTTCGAGGACCCGTACATCCTGATCGTCAACTCGAAGGTATCGGCGAACAAGGACCTCCTGCCGCTGCTCGACAAGGTCGTGCAGTCCGGCAAGCCGCTGGTCATCATCGCCGAGGACGTCGAGGGCGAGGCCCTGGCGACCCTGGTCGTCAACAAGATCCGCGGCCTGTTCAAGTCCGTGGCCGTCAAGGCCCCCGGCTTCGGCGACCGCCGCAAGGCCATGCTGGGCGACATCGCCACCCTCACCGGTGGTCAGGTCGTCAGCGAGGAGGTCGGTCTCAAGCTCGAGAACGCCACCCTCGACCTGCTCGGCCGCGCCCGCAAGGTCGTCGTGACCAAGGACGAGACCACGATCGTCGACGGCGCCGGTGACGCCGAGCAGATCGCCGGCCGGGTCAACGAGATCCGCGCCGAGATCGAGCGCACCGACTCCGACTACGACCGCGAGAAGCTCCAGGAGCGCCTCGCCAAGCTGGCCGGCGGCGTGGCCGTCATCAAGGCCGGCGCGGCCACCGAGGTCGAGCTCAAGGAGCGCAAGCACCGCATCGAGGACGCCGTCCGCAACGCCAAGGCCGCGGTCGAGGAGGGCATCGTCCCCGGCGGTGGCGTGGCCCTGCTGCAGGCCGGCGCCAACGCGTTCGACAAGCTCGAGGTCAACGGCGACGAGGCCACCGGTGCCGCGATCGTCCGCAAGGCCCTCGAGGAGCCGCTGAAGCAGATCGCCGTCAACGCCGGCCTCGAGGGCGGCGTCGTGGTGGAGAAGGTCCGCAACCTCCCGGCTGGTGAGGGCCTCAACGCCGCGACCGGCGAGTACGTCAACATGTTCGAGTCCGGCATCATCGACCCGGCCAAGGTCACCCGCTCGGCGCTGCAGAACGCGGCGTCCATCGCGGCGCTGTTCCTGACCACCGAGGCCGTCATCGCCGAGAAGCCCGAGAAGGAGAAGGCCCCCGCCATGCCCGGCGGCGGCGACATGGACTTCTGATCCATCTGCCTGCTTCGTCTCAACGGAAGGGCGGTTCCCCCTCGGGGGAGCCGCCCTTTCCCGTTGTGCGCCTCAGGTTCAGGTGAGGCGCCTGACCCAGCGGGCGCAGTCGGTCTGCATCGCGTATCCCGCCGACGTCCAGGCGTGGTGCGCCAGGGTGTTGTCGTGCAGGACCATCGCGTCGGCACGGAACGCGCCGAACTTCCGGAACCGCTCCTCGGCGGCCCGGATCAGCAGCGATCCGATGCCCATGCGGCGGTGGGCGGGGTCCACGGCGAGCCGGTAGAGGTGGGCGCGCCAGCCGTCCCACCCGGCGATGAGCGTGCCGATCACGCGGCCGTCGATCTCGGCGATGAGCAGCGCCTCGGGATCGCGCTCGATCAGGGCCACGACCTTGGCGGCGTCGTCGTGCCTGTCGGTGTTCTCCGCGGCCTCCCGCCAGAACCGCAGGACGGCCTCGACGTCCTCCAGGACGCCGTCGCGGACTCGTACGTCGGGCGCGCTCATCGGAGCTCCTCGGGCAGGTCGCGGCTGTGCAGGATGGTCAGTGACGTCACGGCCCGGGTGAGGACCACGTAGAGACGGGCGCGACCGCGCTCCTCCGCCTCGGCGATGGCGGCGGGCTCGGTGACGATCACATGGTCGTACTCCAGACCCTTGGCGAGCGTCGCCGGCACCAGCAGCAGCCGGTCGTCGCCCGTCGAGTCGGGGCCGAGCACCGCGTGCGGGAGGTGCGCGGCGTCCAGCGCCGCCGTGAGGCCCGGTACGTCCGCGTCGGCGGCGATGACGCCGATCGACCCCTCCTGCGTCAGAGCCTGCCGTACGGCCCCGGGAAGGGCGGCGGCGACGTCGGCCTCGCGGCGTACGGACAGGGAGCCCGTGCCGGGACGCAGCGAGCGCGGCGGGGCCAGCTCCGGCGCGACGGAGGGCAGCAGCCGCGCCGCGAAGTCGAGGATCTCGCGGGGCACGCGGAAGCCGAGCGTGAGCTCGGTGACCTCACCCGACGGCTGGCCGAGGTGGTCGAGCACGGTCTTCCAGGAGCGTGCCGACCAGGGCGTGGTGCCCTGCGCGAGGTCGCCCAGCACGGTCGCCGAGCCGGTGCGGCAGCGGCGTCCGAGCGCGCGCAACTGCATCGCCGACAGGTCCTGCGCCTCGTCGACCACGAGATGCCCCTGGGACGGCGTGCGCTCGATCAGGTCGCCGAGCTCGTCGAGCAGGGCCGCGTCGGCGGCCGTCCACTTGGCCGACCGATGAGACTTGTACGGCTTGCGCCACAGGATGAGCTGCTGTTCCTCGGGCGACAGATCCGACCGGGCCGATCTGGCGAGGAACTCGGGGTCCGACAGCAACCGGAACAGCACCTGCTCGGGGGTGAGCTTCGGCCAGGCGGCGTCCAGTATGGCCTTGACCGGCTTCGAACGCGCCACCGCGTCCTGCACCCGGTCGTCGGGCGACTCGCCACGCCGTTCCATCTGCACGAGCACGGCGTGGGCGAGCCGCTGGGCCAGGGTGGCGCGGCCCGGGCCGTACCTCGTCGTGCCGCGCAGGGAGGCGACGATCTCGCGGACCTCGTGATCGGGCACCCGATAGCGGTTGATGCCCTTGGTGAAAAGCACCCCTTCGACCGGCTTGGTGACGTGCAGCCACAGGGCCCGCTTCACCACCTCGGCCATGCGTGCGTCGCCCTTCACGGCCGCCGCCGCGGGGTCCTCCGGATGGGCGTGGTCGCCCAGGACGCCGGCCACCGTCGTCTGGTCGACCTTCACCTCGCCGAGCGCGGGCAGCACCGAGGAGATGTAGGCGAGGAAGGCCCGGTTGGGCCCGACGATCGTCACGCCCGAGCGCGACAGCTTCTCGCGGTGCGTGAACAGCAGGTAGGCCGCGCGGTGCAGGCCCACGGCCGTCTTGCCGGTTCCCGGCGCGCCCTGCACGCAGACGGTCACGCCGAGGTCCGCGCGGACGATCTCGTCCTGGTCGGGCTGGATCGTCGCGACGATGTCCCGCATGGGGCCGGTGCGGGGCCGCTCGATCTCCTCCGTCAGCAGTCGGCTCTGCCCGAGCGTCCTGCCGTCGAGCGGCTCGTCCTCGTACGCCGTGAGGTCGCCGCCCTGGTAGCCGAACCTGCGGCGCAGCCGGACGCCCATCGGGTCCGCGGGGCTCGCCTGGTAGAAGGCGCGCGAGATCGGGGCGCGCCAGTCGATGACGAGGGGCCGGCTGCTCTCGTCGTGGACGTGCCGGCGTCCGACGTAGACCGTGCCGGGCAGGTCGTCGCCGGGCGCGCGGTCCAGCCGGCCGAAGAACAGCGGCGCGTCGGGATGGTCGGCCAGGGCGGCCACTCTCTGGTCGAGCAGGCCCTGCAGGACCTGTTGCGACACCCAGTCGCCGGCGGCGTCCGCCGACAGCGACTGCGCGTGCTCACGCATCGCGCGGAGCGCGGCACGGGAGGCCGCCAGATGGGCGCGCTCGTCTTCGAGCACATTTCCGGGCATGCGGAAACTCCTCCGGACATGACGAGGACAGGACTGGTGGAAGCGGGAAACACAAGAGCTTAGCGACGGACCCCGCGACGCCGAAACAGTATTTCTCGCGCGTGTCACCGTTTCCCGGGGCGGGTATCTGTACCCGGGTGACGCGCACCGTGGTTCCTCCGGCGATCCAGGCGGCGGCGAGCCTGCTGCTCGCCACGCTGTGGGGGTTCGCGGTCTTCGGCGGCTGGAGCAGGCAGGCCTTCTGCGTGACGAGCCTGGGGCCCTCGCCGGACTGTGCGGACCGGATCGCCTCGGTGATCGCGCTGTCCGTTGTGGTCGCGGTGGTCGCGGCGTGCGCCACAGGGGCCGCCTGGCTCGGCCGGCGCGAGTCCCTGTACGGCGCCGCCGTGGTGGCATGGGTCGTCGCGCTGGTGGTGCTGTTCGTCGGCGGCCTGGCCGCGCAGTGACCGCGGCCCGGTGACCGTGCCTCGGTGATCGCGGTCCGGTGACCGCGTCCGGGTGACCGGTCGGAGACTTCCCGGCGGCCGAGGGGATCGTCCTCTCCTCGGCTCGCCGGGCAGCGTCATGCGGTAGTGGGGTGATTTGTCGTGAAATGCCCTGTTGTGTGAGCCTTGGACGCTCGCCGGCAGGGTGAGGCAAGGGATAACGACGAACCAGGAGTAAGACGAAAAATGCGTATATTGCGTGATTCGCCTCGTCTGCTGGGTATTGCGGCCATCACGACTGCATCATGTGAGGGTAAGGCGCGAGGGGGTGACGTGGTGACAACGCCCAAGGGTATTTCCTGGATTTAGGGTCGCCATCGCCGTACGGGTGAGCGTCCGCGGGAGGGCGCCCGGAGATCGTGACGCGGCGTGCGGGCTGGTCAGGCGTCCCCGGCGGCCCGTGGAGGACGCCGCGTACGGCTCGTCCTCACGCCCGGAGCGGCGCGCTCCAGGTCGGCCGCGCGGGCGAGCGTCCGCCGGCCGGAACTCACACCCCGGAACTCACACCGGGGCCTGGATCTTGCCGATGCCGAGTGTGGTGACGGCGGGCAGCAGGCCCGACTCGAACACCGCCCCGAGCAGTGGCAGGTTGAGCGCGGCCAGCCGCTCGGCGCCCGCGTCACCGAGCGTTCGCCACGGGCCCGCGGCCAGTTCGTCGGTCATGCGCTCCACCTGGTCGCGCAGCGCGCGCCCCGCCGGAGTGGCCCTCCCCTCGCCGTCCACCAGGCCGCGTACGGCCAGCCGCTCGCGTGCGGCGGCCCACTCCTCGTCGGTCCAGCCGCGGCCGGCGAAGTTCTCCGCCGGGGCCGCGCCCACGGCGGCGAAGGAGACCAGGGCCTCACAGGCGTCGAGGCCGGCGGCGTGCAGGGCCGTCAGGTGCCCGTCGCCGCGGTGCTCGCGCAGCACCGTGTAGGCCTGCCACAGCGCGAGGTGCGGTTCCTCCGGCCAGGGAAGGTCGAGATTGGCCGCGGCGAGCGGCCGGTGAGCGACGTCCGCGCTCTCCGCCGCCCGGATGGCCAGCTCGGCCGCCTCCTTCACGCCCTCGTCGATCCGGTCGCCGAGTAGACCGCGCAGCGTCCGGTCCATCGCGCGCAGCCGCGCGTCGAGCACCTGCCGAGGCGACGCGGTCGCCCAGACGCCCGGCACGAGTTCGGCGATCATGTCCGGGCTGAAGCTGTAGTAGGTGGCGGCCACCAGCGCCGGTCCCGCCGCGCCGAGCGGCGCGGTGCGCCAGGCGAAGTAGCTCGGCCAGCGCGTCGAGACGTCGTAGCCGAGTGCGGCGGCCTCCTCGAAGGCCTGCGGGCTGTAGTAGAGCGTGGCGTGGACCGGCTCGATCTGGTGCCACATGGTGCGGGCCAGGCGTGCGGACATCCCTCAAACCTCACTGTCTAGATAAAGCTCCGGCTGGCCTTTCAGGCCGGCCGGCGCGACGCTCGTGGACGCCTGGTCCGCCGACATGGGCACGGCGCCGGCCATGGTCGTCGGGGTCGGTCAGGGGGCGCGGCTCGGCGCGTGCCAGGCCACGACGTGCTCCCCGGTCTTCTACGACACCACGCGCGACGCCTCGCGCCGCTTCTGCGATCTGTCCTGCCAGAACCCGCCAAGGCCAGCGCCTACCGGGCGCGGCGCCGTACGTGACCCGGGAGGTCACCTCGCCGGGTCCTCCTCGCCCACGTCGTCGGCGTCGATGATGTGGTAGGCGTACCCCTGCTCGGCCAGGAACCGCTGCCGGTGCGCGGCGAACTCCTGGTCGACCGTGTCGCGGCTGACCACGGAGTAGAACCGCGCGCCGCCGCCGTCCGCCTTGGGACGGAGCACTCGGCCGAGGCGCTGGGCCTCCTCCTGGCGTGAGCCGAACGTGCCGGAGACCTGGATCGCCACGGCCGCCTCGGGCAGGTCGATGGAGAAGTTGGCGACCTTGGAGACCACCAGCACCCGGATCTCCTTGTCGCGGAACGCCTGGAACAGCCGCTCGCGCTCCTTGACCTTGGTCTCGCCCTTGATGACGGGCGCGTTCAGGTGCTCGCCCAGCTCGTCGAGCTGGTCGATGTACTGCCCGATGACCAGCACCTGCTCGTCCGCGTGCCGCCGCACCAGCGCCTCGGTCACCCTCGTCTTGGCGGGCGTGGTCGAGCAGAACCGGTAGCGCTCGTCGCTCTCGGCCATGGCGTAGGCCAGCCGCTCGTCGTCGCTGAGCGTCACCCGCACCTCGACACACTCGGCGGGGGCGATGTAGCCCTGGTTCTCCATCTCCTTCCAGGGCGCGTCGTACCGCTTGGGGCCGATGAGCGAGAAGACGTCGCCCTCCCGGCCGTCCTCGCGCACGAGCGTGGCGGTAAGGCCGATGCGCCGCCGCGCCTGCAGGTCGGCGGTCATCCGGAAGATCGGCGCCGGCAGCAGGTGGACCTCGTCGTAGACGACCAACCCCCAGTCGCGGGCGTCGAACAGCTCCAGGTGGCGGTACGTGCCCTGCCGCCGGGTGGTCATGACCTGGTAGGTGGCGATCGTGACCGGGCGGATCTCCTTCTTGGTGCCGGTGTACTCGCCGATCTCGTCCTCGGTCAGCGAGGTGCGCCTGAGCAGCTCCTGCTTCCACTGGTGCGCCGAGACCGTGTTGGTGACCAGGATCAGCGTGGTCGCCCGCGCGTGCGCCATCGCCGCCGCGCCCACGATCGTCTTGCCCGCGCCGCACGGCAGCACCACGACGCCGGAGCCGCCGTGCCAGAAGGCGTCGGCCGCCTCCTTCTGGTAGGGGCGCAGCGTCCAGCCGTCCTCGCGCAGGTCGATGGGGTGGTGCTCGCCGTCGACGTACCCCGCGAGGTCCTCGGCCGGCCAGCCGAGCTTGAGCAGCGTCTGCTTGATGTTGCCGCGCTCGGAGGGGTGCACGGCCACCACGTCGGCGCCGAAGCGGTCCCCGACCAGCGGCTGGATCTTCTTGGAGCGCAGCACCTCCTCCAGCACGGCGCGGTCGGTGCTGGTGAGCACCAGGCCGTGGATGGGGTGCTTCTCCAGCCGCAGCCTGCCGTACCGCGCCATGGTCTCCGCGACGTCCACGAGCAGCGCGTGCGGCACGGGGTAGCGGCTGAAGCCGATCAGCGCGTCGACCACCTGCTCGGCGTCGTGCCCGGCGGCGCGGGCGTTCCACAGCGCGAGCGGGGTGACGCGGTAGGTGTGGACGTGCTCGGGCGCGCGTTCCAGCTCGGCGAACGGCGCGATGGCCTTGCGGCACTCGTCCGCCCTGGGGTGGTCGACCTCCAGCAGCAGCGTCTTGTCCGACTGAACGATCAGCGGCCCGTCACTCAATGCCTGCTCCCCCTTGTACGGCTACCGCATATCAAACACGAGGCCGGGCCGAATCAGTCCCGGTCTCGCCGATGCCGTATGTATGGGCGACGTCTGGGCGCGGTCAGTCGAGGTAGCCGTTGATCCCGGCGTAGAAGAGCCCTCCGATCGCCAGGATGAGCAGGACGACGTTGATGCCGATGGCGATCCACGTCCACTTCAGCAGTCCGCGCGCCTGGTCCGGCGCGGTGTCCACCTTGCTGAGCGCGATTCCCGACAGAATGGCGCCGGCGATGCCGCCGAGGGTCACGTAGCA
Organism: Microbispora sp. NPDC049633; assembly: GCF_040675265.1. Taxonomy (NCBI): domain Bacteria; kingdom Bacillati; phylum Actinomycetota; class Actinomycetes; order Streptosporangiales; family Streptosporangiaceae; genus Microbispora; species Microbispora sp. NPDC049633. The sequence goes on along the minus strand of NZ_JBFAOO010000030.1, from coordinate 25,036 downwards.
GCTCAACGACAGCACGATGCTGACGACGAGGGCCACGATCGCGTGCGTGCGCGGGCCCTCCGGCCGCGGCGGGTAGCCGCCGGGCGGGTAGTAGCCGTACGGCTGCTGCTGGTAGGGGTTCGGCCCCGGCTGCCCGTACTGCCCTTGCTGGCCGTACTGACCCTGTTGCCCGTACTGTCCCTGCTGGCCGTACTGGCCGTACTGCTGGTTCGGGTCGGGGCCAGGCGGCGTGCCGTACTGACCGTGCGGCTGCTGTCCGTAGGGGCTGGAGCCGGACGGCGGTCCATAGGGATTGGACGGCGTCTGCCAATCCTGGGGTCCCTGCCCCGGCTGCTCTGGAGTCGTCACCCTGAAATCCTTTACTACAGCGGACCCCAAGATTTACCACGAATCAGTCATCGCCCGATCTCGGCGATGCCCGTTATCCGGTGCAGGGCGAAGCGGTGGACCGTCGCCCGGGTCTCGTCGTACGCGGTGAGGTAGCCGCCCTCCATCCGGGCCGGCTCGAGGATGCGGCTGGTTGCGTGCCCCTGCGAGTCGAGGTAGCCGATCCACACCCGCGACCCCTGCCGGATGGCCTCCTGGAGCGCGCTGATCGTGGCGGTCGCGGGGGAGCGGGGCACCTGGCCCTCGGGCGCCTCGACCGGCCGCCGGCGTGAGTCTCCCGCCCGCATCGCGCGCACGGCGGCGGTCAGCGTCTCGGGATCGGGCGCGGCGGTGGCGGTCACGCGGGCGGCGAGCTGCCCCTCGGTCCGCCGGGCGTCGGCCCGCGCGACGACCACGTCGCCCTCCAGCGACTCGGCCACCGGCGCGTAACCCATCGCCCGCAGCGAGTCGACCAGCGCGGCCCGGGACGTCTTGGACGCCAGCACGGTCGGCGCGAGCCGCCGCAGCCGTAGCAGGTGGGCCCGTTTGTCGGCGAGCACCTCGTCGAGCAGGGCCGGGTCGTCGCACCGGATGTAGGCCGACGCCGCGCCGACGCGGATGCGGCCGTGGCGGCGGGCGACGTCCGTCACCAGGTAGGCCAGCGGCTGGGGGACCGGGGTGGCCGAGTGGCGCTCCAGCATGGCGAGCAGGTCGCCGGCCGAGTGCCCCGCGTCGAGCGCCCGGCGGATCGACTGCTCGGAGAAGCGGTACACCGTCGCCCCGCCCTTGCTCTCCACGTCGGCCGTGAGCGCGAGCCGGCGGCCGAGATCGGTGGTGAGCGGGCCCGGCGCCACGGCCGTCAGGTCGGCCTGCAGCAGCACGTGGTCGACCGGCCGCGGCAGCAGCGGCGCGAGCAGGCCCGCCGCGCGGCCGTCTCCGCGCGCGACCGAGCGGCCGTGTGAGGACGGCGCGCCGAGACCGGTCACGCCGATGTGCTCGGCCTCGCGCAGGGCGAACCGTACGAGCCGGTCGCGCAGCGCGGGACGGCGGCGGGGCTGCTCCCAGGCGAGCCGGGCCAGCACCGACTCGGGCGTCGGAGCGAGGCCTGGCGGCGCTGACTCCAGCACGGCGAGCGTGCGTGCCCGCATCTGGGCGGCCCCCGGCCTGCGCAGGTCCGGGTGGAGGGCGTTCAGCGGGCGGTCGCGGTCGTCGCGCTCGCCGATCAGCCCGGGGGCGCGTTCCATCGCGGCCCACGCGCCGGCGAGCACGGCCCACCGGTCCTCGGTGGCCTTGATCCGCCAGGCGTCGTAACCGCCGGTGGGCAGCCATTCCCCCTCGCCCGCGGCGACCAGCCCGGCCGCGTGCGCGACCTCGACGACCAGGCCCGCCGCCCATTCCGGCAGGTCGAGCAGCTGCGCCGTCCGCCTCAGGTCCCGTACGGCGAGGCCGCCCGCGCGCAGCACCCCCGGCGGGTCCACGCTCCACACCTCGCACAGCTCTTCGACCGTGCGCACGAACGTGAACGCCTGCCCGGCGGCCGTGCGGTCGGCCAGATCCTGGTCGCGTACGGGCCCCTCCAGGGCCGGCGGGCCGGGGGACAGGTCGCGGTGCACCCGGCCGTCGCGCAGCACGAGGGCTACCTCCCGGGGGAGCGCGACCGTCTCCTCCCCGGTGGCGCCCAGCAGGCCGCGGGCCAGCAACTGCTCGATGGGCGACTGCGCGCCCGCCGTGTCCACGTCGCGGCGCGCGTTCGGCAGCCGTCCGCTCGCCGGGCCCCACACCAGTTCGTCCAGGGCGGCCCTCGCCTGCGGGGAGACCTCGCCGACGAGGCGGCCGACCGTCGCGGGGTCGGCGAGCAGCGCCGCGAGACGCTCCCTGGCGGGCCGTCCGCCGTCGGTGTGCCCGCCGCCGCCCTCGTACGCCGGGTCGATGTCCCGCAGCAGCACGTCGAGCCGTTCCGGCGGGTGATGGCGGAAGACCTCGGCGACCGGCGGCCCCAGAGCGGCCGGGGGTTCGAGCGCGTCGGCCACCCCCGGCGCGGGCAGCAGCGCGTCCTCGGGCCCGTAGATCAGGGCGCGCGTGGTCAGCAGGTCGAGCGCGGCGTCGAGGGCGGGCCCGAGGACCTCGGCGCCGGGTCCGTCGGGCCCGTCGGGCACGGCGCGGCCGAGCAGGGTCAGCAACGTCTCACGGTCGGCGGGACCGGGCCGCAGGGCCAGCGTCTCCAGCACGGAGAGTGTGAACCGGTCGAGACGGTCGAGCGCCCGGCCGATCGCCGAAGGGCTGCAGGCCCGGGCGGCGAGACCGTCGATGTGCGCCGGGACGGGTGTCACGAGTTCGGGCCGCGCCGCCACGAGCGCCCGCAGTCGCTCGTCGGAACGGCCGCGCAGCCACTCGCTGAAGTCCGTGCCCGTCATTCTCTCCATGGTAGGGCTCGACCTTCATCCGGCCGCCGGAGCGCCCGTACGGCAGGGGTTTCGCGCACTCGCCGGAAAGATCCACAAGAATGTCGTCACGGGATGCTTCATTGGCCTCCGAGTGGGTCCACGAGGCCTGTCTCTGGGCATAACCTACCTACAGTCACCTTCACGACAGTCTGAACGAGGTCACCCCTGTGCCGAGTGGCAAGGTCAAGTGGTACGACGCCGACAAGGGTTTCGGCTTCCTCACCCGCGACGACGGCGGTGAGGTCTTCGTGCATTCCTCCGCCCTGCCCAAGGGCGTCGAGGCGCTCAAGCCCGGGCAGAAGGTCGAGTTCGGTGTCGCAGAGAGCCGCCGCGGCCAGCAGGCGCTCTCGGTGCGGGTGATCGACCAGCCCCCGACGCTGGCCAAGACCGTCAAGGGCAAGGTGAAGCGCAAGAAGCCCGACGAGATGGTCGTGATCGTCGAGGACCTCATCAAGCTGCTCGACGACATCTCGAACTCCTACCAGCGGGGCAAGCACCCGGACGCGGCGCACGCCAAGAAGATCGCGACCGTGCTCCGGGCCGTCGCCGACGACCTCGACGCGTAGAAGGCGTAGGCGCTTAGAAGGCGTCCGTCCCGCCGCCCGGCCCTCCGAGACGGAAGGCCCTTCGATCGAAGGCCCTCCGATCGAAGGCCCTCCGATCGAAGGCACAGAGCGGCGGGATCCCGGCACGTTCAGGTCGCCGGGGCGGCGCGGGCGGCGAGCCTGCGGCGGCGGAGCATGACGAGGCGGCCGAAGGAGAGCGCGAGAGCCGCGGACATCACGCCGAGCCCGGCGGGACCGGCCACGAACAGCGACATCACCAGGCCCAGCAGGCCGCCCAGCACCCAGGCGATCTGGAGCAGCGTCTCGGCGACGCCGAACGCCGAGGAGCGCACCTCCTCGCCGACCTCGCGTTGCACGATGGCGTCGAACGCGAGCTTGCCGAGGCCCTGGGCGAACGCGCCCACGAGGGCGACGACGGCGGCGGTCCACACCGTGAAGAAGAACGCCGCCGCGACCGTGGACACCGTGGCCAGCGCGAGCGTGGCCATGACGGTCAGGTGCGGGGACCGGGAGCGCGACCAGGAGCCGGCGGCGGCCCCGGCCAGGCCGCCCGCGCCCGCGGCGCCCGCCAGCAACGCCAGCGCGACCTTCGGGTCCACGCCGCGCAGGTGGCCGTCCTGGACGAGGAACAGCAGGAAGAACACGAGGAATCCCGACTGCACCCGGATCGCGGCGTTGGCGCCCATGGCCTCGCCCACCACCGGGCCCAGGTTGAGCACGGTGCGCCATCGGGGGCGCGGCTCGTCCTCCTCCAGGTCGGGCGCGTCCACGTGCCGCGGCAGCCGTACGGCGAACACTCCGGACAGCAGGAACAGCGGCACGGCGCCGCGCAGCACCCAGTCGGGCCCGGCGACGGCGGACAGGCCGGTCGCCAGGCCCGCGCCCACGCCGGCCGAGACCAGCGCGAACAACGCGACCCTGGCGTTGGCGGTCACCAGCGGGATGTCGGCGGGCAGCACGCTCGGCATGATCGCCGCGCGGGACACGTTGTACGCCTTCGACAGGACCAGTACGGCGAGCGCCGAAGGGAACAGCGTGACGGCGTCGGAGGTGTGGACGGCCCCGGCCATCCCCCAGCACAGCAGCCCCCGCGCCAGCAGGGTGCCGGCCATGATGTAGCGGCGGCCCGAGCGGAGCCGGTCGAGCACCGGCCCGACGAAGGGCGCCACGACCGCGAACGGCAGCATGGTGATCAGCAGGTACGCCGCGACCTGGCCGCGGGCCTGGCCGACCGGCAGCCCGAACAACAGCGCCCCGGCGAGGGCCACCGTGACCAGCGCGTCCCCGGCCGAGTGCGCGGCCGTCAACTCGATCAGGCGGCCGAGACCGGTCCGGCCGGCTCCCTGGGCGTGCGTGAGCCGGCGCGCCGCCCGCGCCGGTGCCCTTACGACACGCGTGACGTTCGCCCAAATCTTCACCATAGGCACCGAGGGTCCTTCCATGATTTACCCATCCAGCCGGTGCGGTCCGCTCGCGGCGTGGGTGAAAATGGAGTGTGAGTCGTACCCGAATCCGTAGCACTCCAGTCGACCAGGCCTGTGCCGCGGCGGTCGACCTCGCCCGCCGGGCCGCGGAGGACATCGCGCGTCCGGGAGAGGTGGGAGAGCACCTGGGCTTCGACAGCGAGGGTGACCGGCTCGTCACCCACTACTTCGAGTGCCTCGACCGCGCCTACCGCGGCTGGCGCTGGGCGGTCACCGTCACCCGGGCCTCCCGCGCCCGAATCGTGACCGTGAGCGAGACCGTGCTGCTGCCCGGCTCGGGTGCGCTGCTCGCTCCCCGCTGGGTGCCGTGGAACGAACGGCTGCGCCCGGGGGATCTCGGCGTGGGCGACCTGCTGCCGGTCGAGGCCGACGACGACCGGCTCGTGCCCGGGTTCGCCTCGGACGACGAGGACATCGACAAGCAGATGGTCTTCGAGCTGGGCCTGGGGCGCGCCCGCGTCCTGTCGGCGATCGGCCGGGACCTCGCCGCCCGGCGCTGGCGGGCCGGTGAGGCCGGTCCGCACACCCCGATCGCGCACGCCGCCCCGGCGCAATGCTCCACCTGCGGCTTCTACTGGCAGCTCGCCGGAGCGCTGGGCCTCGGCTTCGGGGTCTGCGCCAACGAGTACGCGCCGGACGACGGCCGCGTGGTGTCCGCCGACCACGGCTGCGGGGCGCACTCCGAGGCGACCACCGTGCCCTCGATGGTCATGGACCCGGCGCCCCCGATCCTGGACGACATGGGATACGACATCATCGAGTCGGGCTCCGTCGACGAGGCCGACTCCGAACCTCTGGGTCACGCCTGATCATGTTCGACACCGCGCGCCTGCGTGACACCGTTCTCGCGGCCTGGACGGCCTCGCCCGCCCGCTTCCGGGAGGACGCCAACGCCGAGGAGGACTTCGCCCTGGGCGGTTACCGCGACCGGCTGGTCGTGGAGCTCGCCCAGAACGCCGCCGACGCCGCGCTGCGGGCCGGCGTGCCGGGCCGGCTGCGGCTGACGCTCGCCGACGGCGTGCTGCTGGCCGCCAACGTCGGCGCCCCGCTCGACGAGACCGGGGTGGAGGGCCTGAGCACCCTGCGCGTCTCCGGCAAGAAGGACGAGGCGGGGGCGGCCGGACGCTTCGGCGTCGGCTTCGCCGCCGTCGTGTCGGTGAGCGACACGCCCTCGATCGCCTCCCGCGCCACCGGCGGCGTCCGCTGGTCGCGTGCGGAGACCGCCGCGCTGGTCGCCGCCCGGCCGGAGCTGGCCGCCGAGCTGGAGGGCCGTGAGGGGCACGTGCCGCTGCTGCGGCTGCCGTTCTCCGACGACTCCCTGGACGTCCCCCAGGGCTACGACACGGTCGTCCGGCTCCCGCTGCGCGACCAGGCCGCCGAGCAGGCCGTACGGCGCATGCTGGAGGAGGCGGGGCCCGCGCTGCCGCTGTCGATGCCGGCGCTGGAGACCGTCGAGATCGAGGTGGACGGGCGGACCCGCGCGATCTCGGCCGACGGCTGGCACGTCGTCGCCGAGTCCGGGACGTTCACTCCCGAGCAGGTGGCCGAGCTGTTCGCCGACCGCCCGACCGAGGAGCGGGCCCGGCCCTACTGGGAGGTCCGCTGGGCCGTCCCCGCCGGCCGCCGGAGCGACGTTCCCAAGGTGGTGCACGCGCCGACGCCGAGCGACGAGCCGCTCGACCTGTCCGCGCTGCTGATCGCGTCCTTCCCGATGACCACCGACCGGCGGCACGTCGCCCCCGGGCCGCTCACCGACTTCCTCGTCGCCCGGGCCGCCGAGGCGTACGTCCGGTTGCTGCGGGAGCTCCCGGCGACCCCGGACCTGCTCGACCTCGTGCCCGGCCTGATGGGCAAGGGCGCGCTCGACGCCGCGATCCGGCGGGAGATCGTCAAGTCGCTGCCGGACACGCCGCTGCTGCCGTCGATCTCCGACGGAATCGTGCCGGGCGGCCAGGCACGGGCGGTCGAGGGATCGGCCGAGTTCCTGGCGCTGATCGCCGGCGTCGTCCCCGGGCTGCTGCCCGCCGGCTGGGCCTCCCGGCACCCGGCCCTGACCACGCTCGGGGTGCGCCGGGTCGACCTGGCCGACGTCGTGGACATGCTGTCCGGCGAGGCCGTGGAGGACAAGGACCCGTCCTGGTGGCGGTCGGTCTACGAGGTGCTGCCCGCCGACGACCTGGAGGCGGTCGGCGCGATCGCCGTGCCGCTGGCCGACGGCCGCCTGGTGCGCGGCCCGCGCGGCACGCTCGTGCTCACCGCGGAAAGCTCCGTGGACCCCTCCCTGCTGGCGCCGCTCGGGCTGCGGATCGTCCACCCCGACGCCGCCCACCCGCTGCTGCTGCGGCTGGGCGCGGCCGAGGCGACCCCGCGTACGGTGCTGGAGGACCCGCTCACCCACGCGGCCGTGTCCGAGTCGCTGAACAACGCCGACCCCGAGCCGGTGGCCCAGGCCGTGCTGGCGCTGGTCGACGCGGCGGGCCTGACCGCGGGGGAGGCGCCGTGGCTGGCCGAGCTGGCGCTGCGCGGCGCCGACGGCGAGCTGTACGCCGCGGGCGAGCTGCTGCTGGCCGAGGGCTCGCTGGCCGGTCTGATCGACCCCGATGTGCCGTTCGGCGTCGCCGCCCCCGAGCTGGTGGACAGGTTCGGGCCGCACGTGCTGGCGGCGGCCGGGGTGCTCGACGGCTTCGCCGTGGTCAACGACTCCGACGTGTTGCTCGACCCGGCCGAGTGCGACCACGACCTCGACCGCGAGGACGAGTGGCTGGAGGCCGTGCTCGATCTGCTGCCCGACCTTGACGTGCCGCCGGTGGTCCGGGAGTTCACCGCCGTACGAGACCTGGAATACGTCGCGGACTGGCCGAACGCGCTCGCGCTGCTGTCGCGGCCCCCGCTGCGCGCCGCCCTGCGGCCGATGCGGGTGCTCGCGGCGGGGGAGACCGTCGAGGTGCCGTCGTACACCGCCTGGTGGCTGTCGCGGCACCCGGTGCTCGGCGGGCGCAAGCCGACCGAGCTGCGGCTCCCGGCGGGCGATCCGCTGCTGTTCGGCCTGTACGGCGAGGCGCCGGCGGGGATCGACGCGGACGCGCTGAAGATGATCGGCGTCCGGTCCACCCTCGCCGAGCTGCTCGACTCGCACGGCGGCCCGGAGGAGCTGCTCGACCTGCTGGGCGACTCGTCCCTGGAGGTCGACCGGGCCCAGCTGCGGTCCCTGTGGATCGCGCTGGCGGCCGTCGATCCCGCCCGGGTGAGCCCGCCCGAGGCCGTACGCGCGGTGCTGAAGGGCACGGTCACGGTCGCGGACGTCGAGGACGGCCCGGTCGTGGTGGAGGCGCCCGACCTGCTCCCCCTGGTCGAGGACCGGCCGCTCGTGCTCGCGCCGTTCGACCTCGCCGAGGCGCTGTCGGAGGTGCTCGACCTGCCGCTCGCCGGGGAGGAGGTCGCCGGGGCGGTCACCTCGACCGGCGCCGAGAAGCCCGTGCCGCCCGAGGTGCGTTCGCTGCTGCCCGGGGCGCCCTCGACGTACGTCGAGCACGACGAGCTGCTCGTGGACGGCCGGCCGGTGCCGTGGCGGTTCTTCGAGGGCGTGGTGCACGCCACCGGCGTCGACGGCCTGGCCAGGGGCCTCGCCTGGGCGTCCGGCCAGTGGGGCGACCGCCTCGCCGTGGCGGCGCTGCTGCGCGACCCGGCCCGGGTCCCCCTGCTGCTCGCCGAGGCCGATCTCGACCCCACGGCCTCGATCTAGGCGTCGTAGGAGACCGGGCCGGGCGCGGTGAAGTACGCGGCGGTGTCGGCGTCCGCCGGGTAGTACGACTCGATCGCGACCTCGTCCAGGGTGATGTCCGTCGGGGTGCCGAACGTCGTGGTGGTGGAGAACAGCCGTAGTTCCCGTCCGCCGAAGCGGAAGATCATCGGAACCGCGATCTCGGACTCGACCGAAGGGCCGGCGTCCTCACGGCCGGGTCCGGGCGCCAGCAGTTCCTCGTAGAGCGCGGCCAGCTCGTCGCCGGGAGCGACGGCGAGCTGACGCCGGATGCGGGTACGCAGCAGCGCACGCACCTCGGCCAGGTTGACGATGTGCGGAGCGAGCCCGCGCGGGTCCAGCCCGAGCCGCACCATGTTGATCGGCGGCCGCAGCAGATCGGGCGCGACGTGTGCGAGGAACGGGCCGAGGGCGCTGTTGGTCATCACGATGTTCCACCCGCGATCGACGACCAGCGCGGGATACGGCTCGTGCGCGCGCAGGACCCTCCCGATCGCACCCCGGGCCGCGGACAGCGCGTCCCCGTCGAGCGGCCGTTCGGCGTAGCGGGGTGCGAAGCCGGCGGCGAGCAACAACCGGTTGCGCTCGCGCAGGGGCACGTCGAGCTGTTCGGCGAGCCGCACGATCATGTCGGCGCTCGGGTTGGACTTGCCCGTCTCCACCAGGCTGACGTGACGAGCCGAGACGTCGGCGGCGATCGCGAGATCCAGCTGGCTGATCCGCCGATGGTGGCGCCATTGCCGCAGCAGTTCCCCGACCGTGTGCATGGCCGCCGATGCTACTCCCGGGCGAGCCGTACGCCGATGAAATGCCACTTCATCGACAATCCACGCCGGCGGCGGAAACACTGCCGTCCATGCCTGCCAAGGACATGACCACAGACAACAAGAGCATCGTGCGACAGGCGCTGGCGGCGCTGGTCGCGACGGGTGACGTCGACGCGCTGGCACGGTCGCTGAGCGACGACTTCGTCCACCACCGGCCGGACGCGACGTCGAGGACCAAGGCGGAGTGGCTCGCCGCCGTCCGCACCGCGCTCGTGCCGCTCGCCGGCATGCGGGTGGAGATCCGGCACGTGCTGGCCGACGGCGATCACGTTGTGCTGCACTCGCGGCGCAGGCTGCCCGGTGCCGGGCCGGAGATCGCCGTCGTCGACATCTGGCGGCTCGACGACGGGCTGATCGCCGAGGCGTGGGAGATCATCGAGCCGGTGGCCGAGGCAACCGGCCATCTGACGTGGTGGGAACCCGGCGATCGCTGACCGGGTCACGAGCCGGTGAGAGCCGCGGTAGTGAGCGTCCGGGGCGCCGGCGACGGGCCCAGATGTCCCGGCACCGTGTCCACCCACCGTGTCCACCCACCGTGTCCACCCACCGCGTCCCCGTACCGCGTATCGGCACCGTGTTCCGGCATGGTTCCCTTCCGCCCGGACCCTGCCCGAGGGGACAACCGGTATCGCATGCTCTTCCGGACATCCGGCGCGCCCGCGCCGGTCCGAGCCTCGCCTCAGCGCAGCGCCGGCAGGTCGTAGTCGGGCAGGTCGATGCTCGAAGCCTTCGCGAACTGCGAGGCGATCAGGTTCCGCATGGGCCAGCGCGTCATGGCGCGCATGGAGGCGGTCCGCAGCCGGATCGCGAGCGCGGTGGACGGCGCGAAGCCGTTGACGCCGCCGGGCGGCAGCTTCTGCGCCTCGCCGACGTAGGGGCGCATGATCCGGTCGTAGCCGCGCAGCGCGACGCGGTGGTCACCGGTGGCGGCGAGCTCGCCCGCCAGGACGTACGCGCCGACCAGGGCGAGGCTGGTGCCCAGACCGGTCAGCGGCGTCGGGCAGTAACCGGCGTCACCGAGGAGCACCACCCGGCCGCGCGACCACCGGTCGAGACGCACCTGCCCCACCGACTCGAGGAAGAAGTCGGACGCGTCGGCCATCGCGGACAGCAGCCGCGGCGTCTCCCACCCGGCGCCCGCGAAGCGGTCGGCGATGATCGCCTTCTGCGCGGCGACGTCCCGGCGGTCGTAGGCGATCGGCCCGGAGCGGAAGGCGAAGCCGGCCTTGATCTCGCCGGGCAGGCGCCCGGGCCGCGCCGATGCGCTGAGGCCGCCCGGAGCGTTGTACATCTGGTACCAGCCGTCGAGGTCCAGCTCGTCGTGGGCCGTGAACCACGAGATGTGGAGACCCAGTGGATGGATGTGGCGAGCCTCCGGGCCGAAGGCCAGTGCGCGTACGGCCGAATGCAGTCCGTCCGCGCCGACGACCAGCGCGAACCGGCGCGGTGCGGACTTCTCGAAGGTGACGTTCACCCCGTCGCCGTCCTGCTCCAGCCCGGTGACGGTGTCGTCGAACACGTACTCGGTGTGCGGAAGCGACGCCTCGTAGAAGAGATGGGCGAGGTCACCCCGCAGGATCTCGATCTCGGACACGATGCCCTCGCCGCCGAAGCTGTCGGCCGGGAGGCGGGCCGTGACGCGCCCTTTCCTGTCGACCACGGCGAGGCCACGCTGCTCGACGGCGATCTCCCGCGCCTGGTCCAGCAGGCCCATCCGGGCGACCACCGTGCGGCCCGCGCCGCGCAGGTCCACAGTCTGACCACCCGGGCGGGGAGCGGGCGCGCGCTCGACGATCGTGACGGCGAATCCGGCCCTGCCCAGCCAGTAGGCCAGCGCGGGTCCGGCGATTCCGCCGCCGGATACGAGGATTTCCTTGTTCGGCATAGTGCGTACTGTACGGCGTACGCATCGAGCTAACAAGCCGTTGTACTGGGCAAACAAGCGCGAAGCACTAGTGCACTGAGTCGCTGTCGGCGGGTGGCGCGGGGTGTCGCCGCAGCGTGCGCGGCTACAGTGGTGCACTAGTGCGGGGAGGTGTGGTGACCGGTCCGGGCGCAGGGCGCTATCAGGAGATCGCCGCCGAGATACGCGGGCGGATCGAGGCGGGCGAGCTCCGGCCGGGCGACCGCGTGCCGTCGACCCGGGAGATCGTCCGGGAGTGGGGCGTCGCGATGGCGACCGCGACGAAGGTCCTCACCGAGCTGCGCCGCGAGGGGCTCGTCCGCGCCGTACCGGGCGTCGGCACGGTTGTCGGCACAACCGTCGGCCCGGCTGCCGGCCCGGCCGCCGGCGCGGGTGGCCGTCCGGTGCCGCCGCCCGCGGGCGGCTACGGCGCGTCGGTCCCGGACGCCAGGGTGACGCGGCGGTCCGTCCCGGACGGAGTGCTCACGGCCGAACGGATCATCACGACGGCGATCGCGGTCGCCGACGCCGAAGGGCTCGCGGCGGTCTCGATGCGCCGCGTGGCGGCCGATCTCGGGGTGGCGACCATGTCGCTGTACCGGCACGTCGCGGACAAGGACGCCCTGCTGCTCCAGATGATGGACACGACCTTCGGGCGGATGCGGTTGCCCGCGGAGCCGCCCCCGCACTGGCGCGGCAGGATCGAGCTGGCCTCCCGGATGCTGTGGTCGACGTTCCGGCGGCATCCGTGGCTCGCACCGGCGATGTCGGTGACACGGCCGCAGCTCATCCCCAACGCGTTCCCGTTCATGGAATGGGTGCTCGGCGCTCTCGACGATCACGGCCTCGACCCGGTGACGATCTTCACGGCCTACATCACCGTGTTCAACCACATCCGGGGCACCGCGATCAACCTGGAGTTCGAGGCGGAGGCCGAGGCGCTCACCGGGCTGAACGCCGACGAGTGGATGGACGCCAACCAACCGGCGTTCGAGGCGATCACGGCCGGCGGCGGGCTGCGGCTGTTCGAGCGGCTCGGCGCGGTCGGCGGATTCGACTTCGACATGGACGCCCTGTTCGAGTTCGGCCTGCAGCGGCTTCTCGACGGCATCGCGATGCTCCTCGCCGAGACACGCTGAACGGGGGCCGCGTCAGGGACGGCCGGGTTCCGATTCGACGGCATCGCCGGTGGGGGAGGCCTCGCGCAGCCGGGCGTCCCGTCGGCGGACATATCCGACCCCGAACAGGCCGAGGCCGATGCCGACGACGCATACCCAGGCGGGGCGGGGATCGGCCGGTCTGACCACCAGCAGCACGACGGCCAGGGCGATCACCCACAGCACCGTTCCGGTCAGGATCGTGAAGGTGTCCCTCGTCCTGAGAGGCATGGGGTCCGGGTGGCGCTCGCTCACGCCAGCCAGCTTAGAAGGTCGCGCAGGTGAGCCGGTATCTTCATGACAAACCAGTCACGAAAGGACAACGCTGCTCCCCTGGCTCTTTCCGCGGATGGAAAGGGCCTGCGACTCTGCGCGCGTGAATGCGAACCCCATGAACACCCCTAATTTCCTCGATCGATACTTCTCCATCTCAGCCCGCGGATCCACCGTCGGACAGGAGGTCCGCGGCGGTTTCGCCACCTTCTTCACGATGGCCTACATCGTGGTGCTCAACCCGCTCATCATCGGCACCGTCGCGGACAAGACGGGCCAGTTCCTTGGCGACGGGGAGAACCCCAACATCGCGCTGGTCGCCGCGGCCACCGCGTTCGCGGCGGGCATTCTCACGATCATCATGGGCGTCTTCGGCCGGGTGCCGTTCGCCCTGGCGACCGGTCTCGGCCTGAACGCCTTCCTCGCCTTCGGCATCGCCAGCCAGATGTCGTGGGAGGACGCGATGGGCCTGGTGGTGCTGGAGGGCATCGTCATCGCGATCCTCGTGGTGACGGGCTTCCGGGTGGCGGTGTTCCACGCGATCCCGGCACAGCTCAAGACCGCGATCAGCGTCGGCATCGGCCTGTTCATCGCGTTGATCGGCTTCGTCGACGCCGGGTTCGTCCGGCGCATGCCGGACGCGAGCAACACCACGGTCCCGGTGAAGCTCGGCGCGCTGGGCAACGGTTCGCTTACCGGGTGGCCCACGCTCGTCTTCGTCGTCGGCCTGCTCGTGACGGCCTTCCTCGTCGCCCGCCGGGTCAAGGGCGCCATCCTGCTCGGGATCGTCGGCACCACCGTGCTGGCCATGATCGTCGAGGCGATCGGCAAGGTCGGGCCGCAAACCCCCGACGGCAGCAACCCCAACGGGTGGTCCCTCAACGTGCCGGCGTGGCCGACGAACTTCATCGAGTTGCCCGACCTGTCGCTGCTCGGCCAGTTCAGCCTGTTCGGCAGCTTCGCCAAGATCGGCGGCCTGGCGGCCGTGATGTTCGTCTTCACGCTCATGCTCGCCGACTTCTTCGACACGATGGGCACCATCGTCGGCGTGGGCCGCCAGGCGAACCTGGTCCAGGAGGACGGGACCGTCGAGCGCACCAAGGAGATCCTGCTGGTCGACTCGCTCGCAGCGGCGGCCGGCGGCGCGGCCAGTGTCTCGTCCAACACCACCTACATCGAGTCGGCGGCCGGCGTCGGCGAGGGTGCGCGCACCGGCCTGGCGAGCATCGTCACCGGTGTGCTGTTCCTGCTGGCCATGTTCTTCGCCCCGCTGACGGAGATCGTGCCGTTCGAGGCGGCGACCCCGGCCCTGGTGGTCGTCGGTTTCCTGATGATGACGCAGGTCAAGGAGATCGACTTCAGCGACTTCGAGACCGCGATCCCCGCGTTCCTGACCATCGTGCTCATGCCGTTCACGTACTCGATCACCGCCGGGATCGGCGCGGGCTTCGTGAGCTACATCGCCATCAAGGCGTTCCGCGGGAAGGTGCGCGAGCTGCACCCCCTGATGTGGCTGGTGGGTGCGCTGTTCGTCGTGTACTTCGCCCTCGAGCCCCTCAAGACGCTGCTCGGCCTGTCCTGAGCGTCGGACCCTGTCACGGGCCGCCGGGGCTTTCGCCCCGGCGGCCCGACCTGTTCACAGGGTCGTGGCGGCGGCGAACGCGCAGACGGCGGCCGCGAGGATGAGCGTGTGCAGGATCATGTGCTCCAGGTTGGGGCGCGGACGGTCGCCTCGGCGGGGGAGCACGATGACGGTCTTGGCGTAGGTCCGCGCGTGCAGCGCCGCCCAGCTCTCCCCGGTCCCGGCCGTCGCCCAGGGGACCGTCACCCCGGCCAGGTACGGCAGCCACCACAGGGCCAGGCCGCCCAGGACCACGAGCAGTTCGAGGGCCGCCCCGGCGTAGGCGAGGGCGGGAAGCCCGGCGGCGGCGGCCCAGACGAGGAGCAGGGCCGGGAGCGCCATGACGGGCGCGTTCACGGCCACCTCGGTCAGCTTCTCCGACCGCTTCGCCTCCCGCACGTTGTTGAACGGGAAGAAGTCCACGAGCGTGGTCAGGAGGAAATAGGCGACGGCGGCGACGACCAGGAGCAGCGCGGTGACAAACACGGTCGGTGGTCCTTTCTGAGCGGTCGGGGAGTCAGACGGCGTACCGCGCCTGGACGCCCTCCAGGAACGTCGAGACGGCGATGTCGAACCAGGCGTCGTAATAGGCGGGCGGCGCGACCGGCGGCTCCGGCGTCTCGCCGAACTCCGCCAGGGCGAGACCGGTCACCAGGACGTACAGCGACTGGACCAGGTGCAGCGCCTCCTCGTCGGTCAGGCGCAGCCCGTCGTGCATCGCCGACAGGACGACGGGGACGGCCTCCTCGAACACCTGCGGCGAGGCGTTCCGCACGGCGACGACGGCCGCGGCGCCGGGGTGGGCCCGCAGGGCCGCGCGCAGGTCGCGCGCCGTGCCGTGCAGCAGTTCACGCCAGGGCCGGCCGGGAGTGAGCCTCGCGACCACCTCCCGCGCGACGCGGTCCGCGACCAACTGGAGCAGGGCCGCCTTGTTCGGCACGTGGTAGTAGAGCGACGCCGCCTTCACCTCCAGGTGCGCGGCCAGTGTGCGCATCGAGAGCGCGGCATAACCCTCCCGGTCCAGGACGTCGAACGCGGCGCGGACGATCGCATCGGTGTCGATGCGTGGAGCCGGACTCATGCGGTTCCTTTCTAACATCGTTAGAATCAATCTAACGGCGTTAGAACGTGTCGGCAAGTGCGAAAACCTGTCGGTGGGTCCGGCTAGGGTCGAGCCGTGGCTGCGACGGGACGGCGGACGGTGCCGGTGGAGCTGTTGCCCCGGCTCCGGCTGGCGCGCGACCGCATCGACCGCGACTACCGCGGCGATCTCGATCTCGACGCGCTCGCGGCGGTCGCCGGGATCTCCAAGTTCTACTTCGTCCGCTGCTTCGAGGCGGCGTACGGCGAGACCCCGATGCGCTACCTGACCCGGCGCCGCATCGAGCGGGCCCAGGACCTGCTGCGCGGGGCCAATCTCACGGTCACCGAGATCTGCATGGCGGTGGGGTTCACCAGCCTCGGGTCGTTCTCGGCCAGGTTCCGTCAGCTCGTGGGCGAGAGCCCGAGCGCGTACCGCGACCGGTGGGCGGCGCGCGGCGGGCCGCACGTCCCGGGGTGCTGGCTGTTCATGCGCGGTGTGCTCGACCTCACCGGCACGGCCGCGCCGCGGAAGGGGTCCCCGGATTGTGCAATTTTGGAGAAGCCCAGGTCAGAGGGGTCGCAGTAGCGTCCTCGGCATGATTAAGAACGTCTCCCTGACGACCGTGTACTGCCTCGACCAGGACACGGCGCGGGACTTCTACGTCGACGTGCTCGGCTTCGTCCCGCGCACCGACATCAACATGGGCGAGGACTTCCGCTGGGTCACCGTCTGCCACCCCGACCACCCGGAGCTCGAGCTCACGCTCATGAAGCCGGGGCCGCCGCAGGACCCCGAGACCGCCGCCTTCTACCGCCGCCAGCTGGAGAAGGGGCAGATGGGCGGCCTCGGCCTGCGGGTCGACGACTGCCGCAAGACCTGCGCGGAGCTCACCGCCAAGGGCGTCACGGTCCTGCAGGAGCCCGAGGAGCGGCCGTACGGGGTGGAGGCGGTCGTCCGCGACAACCAGGGCAACTGGCTCGTCCTGGTCGAGCCCAGGGAGTTCACGCCGGAGGACTTCGCCTGACGCCGGCGCGCGTCCGGATGGCCCGGTCCCCATGGGGCCGGGCCTTCGTCGTCCGCAGGCCCGTGACGTGCCGGTACGGTGTGTCGCGATCACCGTGCAGAGCCGGACGGTTTGGAGGAATGCGGACATGGACCATATAGTTAGCAAAGGTAATGACTTATGCTAACGAACGCCCAGAATTTGCGCAGCGACGCCGCTCTCGCGTCCGCCTTGCGCGTGTCCCTCGCCCGGTTGACGCGACGGATGCGCAGGCAGGCCGCGCACCACTCACTGACGCCCACACAGCTCGCGACACTCGTCGCCGTCGAGCGCCACACCGCAATGACGCCCGGCGAGCTCGCGGAGCACGAGAAGGTGCAGCCACCCTCGATGACCCGCGTGATCGCCAAGCTGGAGGAGCGGGGTCTGCTGGCACGCAGTCCGCATCCGACCGACCGGCGGCAGGTGACGGTCAGCGTGACGCCTCAGGGAGCGGAGCTGCTGAAGGAGGAGCGCCGCACCAAGGAGGCCTGGCTGGCGCAGCGGCTCAGGGACCTGACTCCGGAGGAGAGGGCGACACTGCGGGCGGCGGCGCCGATCCTGGAGAAGCTGTCGACGATGTAGGCGGCATGTTCCGCTCGCTGCGGAACCACAACTATCGTCTGTTCGCCGCCGGGGGCGTCGTCTCCAACGTCGGCACCTGGATGCAGCGGACCGCCCAGGACTGGCTGGTCCTCGACCTCTCGCACGGCCGCGGCTCGGCGCTCGGCGTCACCGTGGCGCTGCAGTTCCTGCCGACGATGCTGTTCGGCATGTTCGGCGGAGTGATCGCGGACCGCTACCCCAAGCGCCGGATCCTCATGGTGGCCCAGACGCTCATGGGGCTGCTGGCGCTCACCATGGGCGTGCTGGTGCTCACCGGCACGGCCCAGGTCTGGCACGTGTACGCAATGGCGTTCACGCTCGGCCTGGTGTCGTGCGTCGAGGTGCCCACGCGGCAGTCGTTCGTGGTGGAGATGGTGGGCCGGCGGGACCTGCCGAACGCCATCGCGCTGAACAGCTCCACCTTCAACCTCGCCCGGGTCGTCGGCCCGGCGGTGGCCGGCCTGCTGATCTCCTGGATGGGCACCGGCCCGATCTTCGTGCTGAACGCCGCGTCGTTCGCCGCGGTGATCACCGGCCTTGCGCTCATGCGGGTGTCCGAGCTGCGCTCGCCCGAGCCCGTGCCGCGCGGCAAGGGCCAGCTGCGGGAAGGGCTGCGCTACGTCGGCAGCCGGCCCGACCTGCTGCTTCCGCTGCTGCTCGTGGCGTTCATGGCGATCTTCGCGCAGAGCTTCTCGACGAGCATCGCCTTGATGGCCAAGCAGGCGTTCGGCGCGGGCGCGTCCTCTTTCGGCGTCGCGTCCAGCGCGTTCGCCGTCGGGGCGTTCGGCGGGGCGCTGCTCGCCGCGCGCCGGGTCAAGCCGAGCCGCCGGTTCCTGATCGCCGGGGCGCTGTGCTTCGGGCTGTTCCAGGTCGCCGCCGGGCTCGCCCCCGGATATCCGGCCTTCCTGCTGATGCTCGTCCCCGCGGGCATGGCGATGATCACGGTCAACACGACCGCGAACACGATCGTGCAGCTCGGCGCCTCGCCCGAGATGCGCGGCCGGGTCATGGGGATCTACGTGCTGGTCTTCACCGGGGGAGCCCCGATCGGGTCGCCGCTGGTGGGCTGGCTCGCCGAGCTGGCCGGCCCCCGGGTCTCGGTCGTGGCCGCCGGCGTGCTGAGCATGTGCGGCGTCTTCCTGGCGGTGCTGGTGACCCGGATGGTCGCGGCGCGCGTCGCCCGCAAGGAAGAATCGGCACGTGAGCAGATTGTTCGTGGCGCTGCTGCCGCCGCCTGAGGCGCTGGCGGAGATCGCCACGGCGGTCGGCCCCGTACGCGCCGAGTGGTCGCAGTTGCGCTGGGTCGACCCCGCGCTGTGGCACGTCACCGTGGCCTTCCTCGGCGAGGTGCCCGACGAGGTCCTGCCCGAGCTACGCGTACGGCTGGCCCGGGCGGCCGCCCGCCACTCCCCGGAGACGGTGGCGTTCGGCGGCGCCGGCGCCTTCCCCTCCGCCTCCCGGGGCCGCATCTTCTGGGTCGGCCTGGACGCCGGACCGGCGCTGACACGGCTCGCCGATTCGGTGGCGGCCGGAGCCCGGCGGGCCGGGGCGGCGGAGACCGACCGCAAGCGGTTCCATCCCCATCTCACCCTGGCCCGCTCCAGGACCCGGTCACGCCACGGCGACGACCTGCGCCCCCTGGTCGGCGCCCTGGACGCCTTCGGCGGGCGGCGCTGGGAGGTGTCGTCGGTGCACCTCGTACGCAGCCACATCGGGGCGAGCGTGCGCTACGAGCAGGTCGAGGCGTACCCATTGGCAGTCCGCGACTAGGCTCCATGACGTGGATCGTCCTCGACGCTGGCTGCTGCCCACGGTGCTCGCGCTGCTCGTGCTCATCGTGATCGTCGGCGCACTCCTAGGTCGTCCCTGACAAATCAAGCCCTGCTGCGCGTGGCCCAGGCGGCGCCTCGCTGCGTTGTCGCCCCACCCACGGAGATTCCTCGCAGGCTCGGAATCTCCGCGGGGCCCGGGAAGATCGCCGATAACGCTGTTATCGGCTCCTCCTCCGCCTTGCGATGCATCCACCTGGATCCACGCTCGCGACGGGCGGCATTTGTCAGGCACTCCTCAACACCGCCTGATCACCAGGCGTACTCCTCCGGGGCGGTCTTGAAGCCGGGGAAGATCTCGTCGAGCCGGGCGAGCGCCTTGTCGTCCAGCTCGATCTCCAGCGCCCGGAGCGTCCCGTCGAGCTGCTCGACCGTGCGGGGGCCGATGATCGGCGCGGTGACCGCACGCTGGTGCAGCAGCCACGCCAGCCCGACGTTGGCCGGGTCCTCGCCGAGCTCGTCGCAGAACGCCTCGTAGCGCTCGATCTTGTCGCGGTGCTTGTCGAGCTGCGCGACGATGTGGTCGGCCGCCGAGCGGCCCTTGTCGATCTTCCGGAGGATGCCGCCGAGCAGGCCGCCCGCCAGCGGGCTCCACGGGATCAGGCCGAGGCCGTAGTCCTCACAGGCCGGGATGACCTCCAGCTCGGGCGCGCGGACGATCAGGTTGTAGTGGGACTGCTCGCTGACCAGGCCGAGGGTGTTCCGGCGCCGGGCCGACTCCTGGGCCTTGGCGATGTGCCAGCCGGCGAAGTTCGACGAGCCGACGTACAGGATCTTGCCCTGCTGCTTGAGGATGTCCATGGCCTCCCAGAACTCCTCGAACGGGGTGTCCCGGTCGATGTGGTGGGCCTGGTAGACGTCGATGTAGTCGGTCTGCATGCGGCGCAGCGAGGCCTCCGCCGCCCGCCGGATGTTCAGCGCGGACAGCTTCTCCTCGTTGGGCCAGTCGCCCATCGAGCCGTACAGCTTGGTGGCGATGACCGTACGCTCGCGACGGCCGCCGCCCTTGGCGAACCAGCGGCCGATGATGTTCTCGGTGATCCCCTCGCCCTTGACCCAGCCGTACACGTTGGCCGTGTCGAAGAAGTTGATCCCGAGCTCGTGGGCGCGATCCATGATCGCGAAGGAGTCCTCTTCCGTGGTCTGCGGACCGAAGTTCATGGTCCCCAGGCAGAGCTTGCTGACCAGCAGGCCGGTGCGGCCAAGGTGTCCGTATTCCATGCCTCCCACCCTAGGTACCTGGAGTGGACTCCAGGCGAGCCCGGCGCGCCTCAGAGGCGGAAGTCCCAGGTGAGGCGGCCTTCGGCGAGGTCGTTGGCGAGGCCGCGGACGAACTCCAGCTCGCCGGCGACCTGCCCCCGCTGGTATTCGGACTCCACGAGGAAGAGGCGGGGCACGAAGGTCAGGCTCTCGGCCAGCTCGGCGTCGAGCGCGGCCAGCCGCGTCTCCAGGGCGGTGATCCGCTGCCGCAGCGCGGCCAGCGCCTCGTCCGGCGCCAGCACGGGCAGGAAGGCGAGCGCGGCGGGAAACTCGGGAAACTCCCGGGCCGGGGTGGACAGCATGGTGCGCATCCACTGCTTGAGAGTCTCCCGGCCCAGTTGGGTGGCCTCGTAGACCGTGCGCTCCGGCCGGTTCTCCTCGCGGGTGGTCTCGCGGACCGCCAGCAGCCCGTCGCGGAGCAGGCGGTCGATGGTCTGGTACACGCTGTTGCGCTGCGCGACGTTGACCACGTCGTCCTGATGGCGCTCCTTGATCAGCTGCTGCATCCGGTAGGCGTGCATCGGCGACTCGCAGACCAGGGCGAGCACCGCCGTGGCCAGGGGAGAGCGCCGCGTCGACATGGCGCCCATCATAGGGGCCTTGTCGACAAATAGTCATAATATGTATAGTCACAGAATGACCAAGAGAGCTCTGATCATCGGCGGCGGGATCGCGGGTCCCGTCACGGCCATGGCGCTGCGGCGCGCCGGAATCGACAGCGAGATCTTCGAGGCCTACGACCGGGGCGCCGAGGGCGTCGGCGCCTTCCTCACGCTCGCGGTCAACGGGCTGGAGGCCCTGCGCCTGCTCGACCTGGACGACCTCGTCCGCGGCCTCGGCATGGACACGCCGGTCATGGAGATCCGCAACGCGCGCGGCAAGCTGCTGGCGACCACGAGCCAGCCGAGCCGTACGCTCAGGCGCGCCGACCTCTACCAGGCACTGCGCGACGAGGCCGTACGGCGGGGCGTGCGAATCCACTACGGCAAGCGCCTCGCCGACGCCTCGGCCACCTCGAACGGGGTGCGGGCGGTCTTCGCCGACGGCGGCGAGGCCGAGGGCGACCTGCTGGTGGGCGCCGACGGGCTGCGCTCGCGCACCCGCGCCCTCATCGACCCCGGTGCCCCCCTCGCCCGATATGTCGGGCTGCTGAACACCGGCGGCTTCGCCGAGGGAGTGCGGGTGCCGGGCAGGCCGGGGGTCTGCAACTTCATCTTCGGCAGGCGGTGCTTCTTCGGCTACATGATTCACCCGGAGGGGCAGGTGTGGTGGTTCGCCAACCCGCCGAGCCGCAGGGAGATGACCCCCGAGGAACTCGCGGCGATCGATCCTGAGCAGTGGCGGGCGAGGCTCATGGAGCTGTTCGAGGGCGACGCGGGGCCGATGCGGGAGATCATCGCCGCGACCCCGCGCATCGTGCCGGCCTGGAACACCTACGACTTCCCGAGGGTGCCGAAGTGGTTCGCCGAGCGCATGGTCATCGTCGGCGACGCGGCCCACGCCACCTCGCCCTCCTCCGGCCAGGGCGCGTCGATGGCCATCGAGGACGCCGTGGTGCTGGGGAAGTGCCTGCGCGACGTGCCGGACACCACGGACGCGTTCGCCGCCTTCGAGCGGCTGCGGCGCCGGCGGGTCGAGCGGGTCGTCGCGCAGGGCAAGCGCAACGGTGACGGCAAGGCGCCGGGCGTAGGCGGGGCCTTCGCCCGCGACCTGATCCTTCCCGTGATCATGCGACAGGTGGAGAAGCGGAACGCGCTGGCCTGGATGTACGACCACCGGATCACCTGGGACGACCACATCGCGGCTTAATTGACCGACCGTTCTCGAATGGTCTAGAGTCGAGGACATGGCGAGGACCAAGGAATTCGACCCCGACGTCGTGCTGGAGCGGGCCCTGGACCTGTTCTGGCGGCGCGGATACGAGGCGACGTCCATGGCCGACCTCGTCGAGCACCTCGGCATCGGCCGCGCCAGCCTGTACGCCACGTTCGGCGGCAAGCACGACCTCTATCTGAAGGCGCTGGAGCGCTACGTCCAGACGCGCGACCCGAACCTCGTGGAGCTGCTGTCGCAGCCCGGTCCCGCGCTGCCGGCCGTGCGGGCCGTGGTCGAGTTGTACGCCGAGGACTCGATCCACGACAGCGACCGGCGGGGCTGCATGATCGTGAACGCGGCGGCCGAGCTCCTGCCGGACGACGAGCCGGTGGCCCGGTTCGTCGAGACCAGCTGGACGGGCCTGGAGACGGCGCTCACCTCCGCGCTCATCCGCGCCCGCGCCCAAGGGGAGATCTCCGCCGAGGCCGACCCCCGGGCGCTGGCGCGATTCGTGCTCGTCTTCCTGCAGGGGCTGCGGGTGATGGGGAAGGGGCGCGGCGATCCCGGCCGCGTCCGCGACGCCGCCGCCCAGGCCCTCGCGCTCCTCCGCTGATCTCTCCGTGGAAAGAGGAGTGCGCTTTCCCATGCTCTCATTATTGACTGATCGGTCTAGAAAGACAGTGGCGTTCGCCGTGCTCGGCGGGGCGCAGGTCACGCTCGTCGCGGCGATCACTCTTCTCACCGTGCCGCTGCCGGCGATCCAGCGGGAGTTCGGCCTCGGACAGGGGGACCTGGCGCTGCTGAGCTCGGCGTACGGGCTGACCTTCGGCGGGCTGCTGCTCCTCGGGGGCAGGCTCGCCGACCGGTGGGGCGCCCGGGAGGTGTTCCTCGCCGGAATGGCCCTGCTCGCGGCGGCCTCGGCGGTGGGCGGCCTGGCTCCGGGCCACGCCGTCCTGCTCGCCGCGCGCTTCGCCCAGGGAGTGGGCGCCGCGATGGCCGCCCCCGCGGCCGTCTCACTGGTGACGCGGCTCCGCCCGGACGTACGGGAGCGCGAACGTGCTCTGGCGGTGTGGGGCACCCTGTCGGCCACCGGGGCCGTCGCCGGCAGCCTGCTGTCCGGCCTCGTCGCCGCCGTGGCCTCGTGGCGCTGGTCGTTCCTCCTGCCCGCCGCCGCCGGGGTCGTAGCCGTGGCCGTCGGGGCCCTCCTGCTGCCGTCCGTGCCGCGTACGGCGGCCCGCCTCGATCTGCCCGGCGCGCTGCTCGCCACGGCGGGGCTGGTCGCGTTCGCCTACGGCCTTCTGCAGGGTGCGATGGTCGTCACCGCCGCCGGACTGCTGCTGATGTGCGGTTTCGTCGCACTCCAGACGAGGACGCCGCGGCCGCTGCTGCCGCTCCGGCTCGTGGCGCACCGCCGCAGAGGCGCCGCGCTGCTCGTCGTCTTCGTCACGGCGGCCGCCAGCGCGGCGACCACGTTCCTGCTCAGTCTTCATCTGCAGCAGGGGCGCGGGCTGTCGCCGATCCTCACGAGTCTGGCCTTCCTGCCCTTTCTCCTGGTCGTCGTCATGGGCCCGGTGAGCGGCCGCCTGCTGCGCCGCTTCGGCGTGCGGCGCGTGCTGGTCGCCGGGTCGGTGCTCGCGGCGGTGTCGATGGCGCTGCTCGGCGATATCGGGGCCGGGGGGAGCGTGCTCGCCGGGCTGCTGGTCTTTCCGGTCGCCTCGGGACTGGCCTTCTCCGGCGCCACCGTGGCGGCCCTCGACGACGTGCCCGCCGAGGACGCCGGGGTGGCCGGGGGACTGGTCAACACCGCCATGGAGGCGGGGCCGACGGTGGGCCTCGCCGTGCTCGTGGCGCTCGCCGCCGCCCGCGCGGGCCACGTGCCGGCGGGCGGCACCCGGGCCATGACCGAGGGCTACGGATTCGCCCTCACCGTCATGGCCCCGGTCTTCCTTCTCGCGGCGGCGACGGTCGCCGTCGCGCTTCCCCGATTCGAGGAGTGACGATGAGGTTCACGGACAAGGTGGTTCTGGTCACCGGAGCGGGTTCCGGCGTCGGCCGGGCGGTCGCCCGGGGGTTCGCCCGGGAGGGCGCCGTCGTGGTGGCGGCGTCACGGAACCCCCAGGCGCTGGAGCAGACCGTCAAGCTGATCGAGGCCGAGGGAGGCCGGGCCGCCGCGCTCACGGTGGACGTGACCGAATCGGCCGATGTGGCCCGGCTCGTCCGGGATGTCGTCACCCGGTTCGGCCGCCTCGACGTCGCGGTCAACAACGCCGGGGTATTCGCCGCAGGCGCGGTCGCGGACCTGCCGGAGGACGACTGGGCGCGAGTCATGGGGGTGAACGCGACCGGGACCTTCCTCGCGATGAAGCACGAGATCGCCGCGATGCGCGCCCAGGGCTCCGGCGTGATCGTCAACATCGCCTCGAACATCGGGGCCCACAAGAGGGTCCCCGGACTGGGCGCCTACGCCGCGTCCAAGGCAGCCGTGAGCGTGCTGACCCGTACGGCGGCGCTGGAGAACATCGCGGCGGGCGTCAGGATCAACGCGGTCAGCCCGGGGCCGCTGGACACGGAGATGTCCGTGCGCCCCGGCGAGACGGAGGAGGACCGGGCCGCCCGGCTCCGGGACCAGCTGCCGATCGGCCGCGTCGGCACTCTCGACGAGATCACCGGCACCGTGCTCTGGCTCGCCTCCGACGACGCCGGCTTCGCGGTGGGGCTCGACCTGGCGCTCGACGGCGGCGCCTCTGCCTGAGGCCCTCCGGGACGGCGGGACCTCGTCGGCGACGGTCTCCCAGAGCAGGTCGTTGGCGAAGGTCATGCGGCCGGCGCGGGGGACGACCAGGCCCGCCTGGGCCGCCTGGTCCAGCGCGTCCCACGCCGAAACGCCGCCGGCCTCGGCGACGAGCGCGGGGTCGAAGTCCCGGCCGATGAGAGCGGCGATCCCGAGCGCCGCGCCGACCCGCGGCCCCAGCTCGGCGACCCGCCTGCGGACGAGTTCC
>NZ_JBFAOO010000029.1:0-54119 GCF_040675265.1 Microbispora sp. NPDC049633 | reverse complement strand
AGCGGCCCTCCGCGACCAGGGCGAGCACCTCCCGCTCGCGCGCAGTGAGCCGGGCGAGCGGGTCGGCGCGCCCGCGCAGCAGCTGCCTGACCACCTCCGGGTCGATCACGGTGCCGCCGCCCGCGACCGTCGTCACCGCGCCGGCGAACTGCGCGACGTCGCCGATCCGGTCCTTCAGCAGGTAGCCGACGCCGCCGGCGCCCGCCTCGTCGAGCAGCTCGGCCGCGTAGGTCTGCTCGACGTACTGGCTGAGCACGAGCACCGGAAGGGACGGCCGCGCCGCCCGCAGCTCCAGCACGGCCCGCAGCCCCTCGTCGCTGAAGCCGGGGGGCATGCGCACATCCGCGATCACGACGTCCGGGTCCCGCTCGGCGACGGCCGCGATCAGCGCGGGCGCGTCGCCCACCGCGGCCACGACGTCGTGCCCGAAGCGCTCCAGCAGACCGGCCAGCCCTTCCCGGAGCAGCACCGAGTCTTCGGCGATCACCGCGCGCACGGGATCTCCGCTCTGACCGTGGTCGGGCCGCCGTGTGGGCTCTCGACTCCGAGCGTGCCCTCGACGGCCGCCACCCGGTCGGCGAGCCCGGTCAGGCCCGTGCCGCGCGCGGGGTCCGCTCCCCCGCGCCCGTCGTCGGCGACCTCCAGCACGAGCACGCCCCGGCGCAGCCGGCCGCGCACCACGCAGGAACCCGCGCCGCTGTGCTTGGCCACGTTCGCCAGCGTCTCGCAGACGACGTAGTAGGCCGCCGCCTCCACCCTGGCGGGCAGCCGCCCGTCCAGCGCGATGTCCACCCGGGCGGGCACCGGCGATCTTCCGGCGACTTCGCGCACGGCGGCCGGCAGCCCGCGGTCGGCGAGCACCTGCGGATGGACCCCGCGGATCAGCTCGCGCAGCTCCGCGAGCGCCTGTCCCGCCAGCTCGCGGGCCTCCTCCAGCCGCAGGGCCGCGGGCGAGCCCGGCGGAAGGTCGAGCCCGGCCAGGCCCAGCTTCATCGACAGGGCTACCAGCCGCTGCTGCGCGCCGTCGTGCAGGTCGCGCTCGATGCGGCGGCGCTCGGCCTCGAAGGCGTCCACGAGGCGCGCCCGGGACCGCGCGACCTCGCGCGTCTCGGCCTCCTGCGGCACGAGCATGGCCCGCGCCATCGCCGCCCGGGCGCCCGCCCAGGCGCTGACCGTGTACGCGGCCACGGGCACCAGCAGCAGTCCGGCCGCCGAGCCGATGAAGGTCTCCCCCAGCGTGGCCTCACCCTCGGGGCTGATCGGCTGCACGACCGGGGAAAGGATCAGCACGGCCGGTCCGGCGATCGCGACCACCGCCACCAGCAGGTCCACCCAGCCGAGCACGACCAGCGCCACGAGGGCGTGCCCCGCCTCCCGCCATCCCGGCCGGCGGCCGCCCGGCAGCCCGCGCACCGGCTGCCGGTCCGCGAGCCGCAGCCGCCACCGCTCGAACCAGGCCACGGGCACCAGCAGCGCGGCGACCACCAGGACGGCCACCAGCACGGCGGTCGTCGCGCCCGCGGCGCCGTCCACCGCCCGCGCCGACGACAGCACGGTGGCGAACGCGAACCCCGGAACGGCACCGGTCAGCAGGTACGCCAGGGAGCGCCAGGGCCAGACGGAGGTCAGGAAGCGGCCCGGCGGCCCGGCGAGCGCCTCCAGCGCGGTCCGGGGCGCGAGGGCGGCGGGGGCGACGGCGGGAACGGCGGGAACGAGGATGGGGGCGGCCACGGCACCGACGTTAACCGCTCGACGCGCCGGTGTCGGTAGTGCTGGGAATACCTCCGGTTCTCGCCCCAGCGCCAATGCCCGGCGGGCCCGCCGCCGGTTGGCTGAGCGACATGACACCACCCGACTTGACACCGCCCGGCATGACACCGCCCGGCGAGACACGGACAACCGGGCACGTGGTCCTGCTCGACTCGGTCCGCGTGGTTCACGGCACCGGGCCGGGCGCGGTGACCGCTCTCGACGGCGTGACCCTCGGCTTCGGCCGGGGGACCTTCACGGCCGTGATGGGGCCGTCGGGCTCCGGCAAGTCCACGCTGCTGCACTGCGCCGCCGGGCTCGACCGTCCGGCGGCCGGAACCGTGCTGATCGACGGCACCGACCTCGGCCCACTGGACGAGAGGGCGCTCACCCTGCTGCGCCGGGACCGGGTCGGCTTCGTCTTCCAGGAGTACAACCTGGTCGACGCGCTCACCGCCGAGGAGAACGTGGCGCTGCCCCTGCGCCTGGCCGGCCGCCGCCCCGCCCCCGCCTCGGTGCGCGCCGCGCTGGGTGAGGTCGGCCTGGCCCATCGGGCCGGGCATCGGCCCGCCGAGCTGTCCGGCGGCGAGCGGCAGCGGGTCGCCATCGCCCGCACGCTGATCGCCCGGTCGCCAGGAACAGAGCCCGTCGTGCTCTTCGCCGACGAGCCGACCGGCGCGCTCGACAGCGCCGCGTCGCGTGCGGTCATGGAACTCCTGCGCGGGCTCGTGGACACCCGCGGGCAGACCGTCGTCATGGTCACCCACGACCCCGCCGCCGCGGCGTACGCGGACCGGGTCGTGCTGCTGGCGGACGGCAGGCTCGCCGGGGAGCTGGGCCGGTCGAGCGCCGCCGAGATCGCCGCGCGCACGACCCTGCTGGAGGAGGCGTGCTGAGCCTCGACCTGCTGCGCTCCCTGCTGCGTGGCCGGTGGACGGGGCTCGTGGGCAGTCTCGTCGCGCTGTGCCTCGGCACCGTGATCCTCTCCGCGACCACGCTGCTGCTGGCCTCCGCCGGCCCGCGCGTGCCCGAGCGGTACGCCGCCGCGCCTCTGCTCGTACGCGTTCCCGGCACGCCCGGCGAGGAGAACGCCTTCAGGGAGAGCCGGCCCTGGTCCCCCGAGGCCGCCGGGTCGCTGGTCCGCGCGCTGACGTCCGTGCCCGGCGTCGCGGCGGCCGTGCCCGACCGCGCCTTCTACGCCCAGGCCGTCGTCGGCGGCAGGCCGACGGGCGGGCACGAGGCCCGGAGCTGGAGCGTCGCCGCGCTGGCGCCGTACCGGCTGGTGACCGGCCGGGCGCCGGTCCGCGCCGGAGAGGTGGTGCTCGACCGCGCGCTCGGGCTCGCACCGGGCTCGCCCGTCACACTGCTGACGGCGGGCGGACCGGCGCCGTACACGGTCACGGGCCTCACCGACGGTCCCGGGCCGTACGTGTCGGAGGGCGAGGCCGAACGGCTCGGGGGCGGTGTCCGGGTCGTCGGGCTGCTCGTCCGGCCGGGGGCCGATCTCGCCGTGGTGCGGGCCGCCGTGTCGCGTGCCGTACGCGGGGTCGCCGGCGAATCCGGCCAGGTGCTCGCGGGACCGGACCGGGCGGCGGCCGAATCCGCCGCCGACGCCCGGACGCGCTGGATCGGCATGCAGGTGCTCACCGCGATGGCGGTTCTCGGCGGTTTCGTGTCCGTGTTCCTGGTGGCGTCCACCTTCGCGTTCCGGGTGAACCAGCGGCGCCGTGAGTTCGGTCTGCTGCGGGCGGCCGGCGCGACCCCGCGTCAGATCCGCCTGGTCGTGTACGCCGAGGCGCTCGCCGTCGGCGTGGTCGCGGCCACGGCCGGGACCCTGCTGGGCGCGGCCGTCGCGCCCGCGGTGGGCGAGATGCTCGTCACGGCGGGCGTCGAGCCCTCCTCGTTCGGCGTGCGGTTCACGCCGTGGCCGCCCGCGGGGGCGGTCGCGGCCGGGATCGCGGCGGCCCTGCTCGGCGCGTGGTCGGCGGCACGCCGGGCCGCCCGGGTCCGGCCCCTGGAGGCGCTGCGCGAGCACGCGGCGGGCGGCGGGCCGATGACGCGGACGCGGTGGATCGCGGGGACGGTGGCCGTGGCCGGGGGCCTGGCCATGGCGGTGGCGAGCGGTTCCGCCCGGGAGGACGCGCTGGTGAACGACGTCCTGCTCGCCGCGATGGCGCTGATCGCCGGGCTCACGCTGCTCGCGCCGGTCGTCCTCCCGCCGCTCGTGCGGGCCCTCGCGTGGCCGATGGCCAGGTCGGCGGTGGGCCTGCTGGCGGGGCGCGGCGCGGCGACGGCCGTGCGGCGCACCGCCGCCACCGCGGCCCCGGTGCTGCTGACGGTCGGCTTCGCCGTGCTCGTCACCGGCATGGTGCGCACGACCGCCGCGGCGTACACCGTGGAGGGGGCCGCGGGCGGCGGTGCGACGGCGGTGCTCGTGCCCGACGCCGCTCCGGGCCTCCCGGACGCGGCGCTGCGGGCCGCCTCGGCCGCCTCGGCCCCGCTTCCCGCCACCGTGTGGGGCGACAGGCCGCTCGCCGCGCTGGGCGGCCTTGATCTGGGCGGCCTTGATCTGGGCGGCGACCTCGGTGGCCTCGACGGCGACGTGATGGCGGTCGCCGGGTGGGCCGCGCGGGAGCACGGCTGGCGGGCGGGAGACCGCGTGCCGATCACCTTCGAGGACGGCCGGACCGTGCACCTGCGGGTCGCGGCGGTCCTGGCCGAAGCTCCGGCGGAGGTGCTGGTCTCGCGGGACACGGTCCGCGCCCACGACCCGTCGGCGCTGACTCCCGAGGCGTACGTGTCCGGGCCGCCCGGGCGCGCCTTCCCCGGCCTGGGGGCGAAGACGGTGAGCGTCGCCGAACGCGCGGCCGGCGAGCAGGCGGAGGAGGACCGGCTCGTCTGGCTGTTCACGCTCCTGCTGGTCGGGGTCTCGGCCGGCTACGCCGGTCTCGCGATCGTCAACACGCAGGTCATGGCGGCGTCGGCGCGGGTCCGCGACGTCGTGGTCCTGCGCCTGACCGGCGCGACACGGCGGCAGGCGATCGCGGCGACCGCCGCCGAGGCGGCTCTGGTCACCGGGACGGGCACCGTGCTCGGCTTCGCGGTGGCCTTTCCCGCACTGCTGGGAATGCGCGCCGGACTGGCGGAGATGGCCGGGGGCGAGGTTCCCCTGGTCGTCCCCTGGCCGGCCGTGGCGGCGATCGTCGCCCTATGTCTCATCTTGGCGACCACATCCAGCACGATTTTCACATTTAGCACTTATGCCACTGAACGTAAAACGCAGGCAAGAGCGGATCAAAGGCCGTCTACCAGGGCAGATGCATGATCAGGCAAAGAGACCGTCAACCCTTCACCGGGAAATCGCAAGGGTTGTGATCCAAAGCGCCATGGTGACCCCAATTCCGGATATCGCTTATTAACCTTTTTTTCCTCAGCATTGCATTACGGACGACATGGGAGGGTTCATGGGGGGCGGGCGCATGCCCAACTTTTTACGCCCACGCTCGATCCAGGCGCGGACCGCCCTGATGAGCGCGATCGTCTCCCTGGTCGTCCTGACGGTGATCGGGACCGGTCTGGACATCGCCATCCGGAACCGGATCCACAGCCACCTCTTCATGGACACGCAGCGGGTGGCCACCGACTGGATCGCCTCGATGGGTCCCAACGGCATCCCCGCACCGTCGGCGACGCACGACGATCTCGTCCAGCTCGTCGACTCCGGCAACCGGGTGATCACCGCCAGCCGGGCGGCGAGTGGCAGGCCCCCGCTGACCTCCCCCTTCCCCACGGGGGAGGACCGCCTGCAGTACCGCATCGAGTGCCCGGACAAGGGGCGGTGCGTCGCGCTCACCGCCGTGCGGGTTCTGCCGGTGCAGTCCCGGCTGTTCTGGAACGGCGAGCCGCACGCCGTGTACGCGGGCAGGGCCGAGCCCGGTCTCCTGGCCACGCGGCGGCTGGAACTGTTCACCGCGATCGGAGTGCTGTTGATGGCCGCCGGATGGACCTGGGCGAGCTGGCGTGCCGCGGGGCGCACGCTGCGCCCGGTCAGAGAGATTCGCGAGAGGGTGACGGAAATCAGCGTGCGCGACCTCAGCCTGCGGGTCCCCCAGCCGCCCGGGCGTGACGAGATAGCCGAGCTCGCCCGGGCCTCCAACAACTTCCTCGAACGCCTCGACACCTCCGTGCGCCAGCAGCGGCACTTCGCCTCGATGGTCTCCCACGAGCTGCGGACCCCGCTCGCCGGGCTGCGCACGCAACTGGAGGAGGCCCTGCTCTACCGCGAGGAGACCGATCCGTACGAGACGATCCGGACTGCGGTGCGCACCACCGAGCGGTGCCAGGCGATCATCGACGAGATGCTCACGGTCGCCCGCGTCCGCACGGCCGCGACCGCCGAACCCGAGCCGATCGACCTCGGGGCGCTCGTGCGGGAGGAGGCCGCCGCCCGCACCGGCGGCGTGCCCGTGCGGACCGAGGTCAAGGACGAGGTGACCGTGCTCGGCAACCGGGTCCAGCTGTGCGGCGTGCTGACCAACCTGCTGGTCAACGGCCAGCGGCACGCGGACAGCGAGGTGGAGGTCACGGTCGAGCGGGCCGGCGACGAGGCGGTCGTCACCGTGCTCGACGACGGCGACGGCATCGCGCCGGAGGACCGCGAGCGGGTCTTCGAACCGTTCGTCCGGCTGAAGGACGGGCGCCGCCGCGACCCGAAGGGCACCGGGCTGGGCCTCGCCCTGTGCCGCGTCACGGCGGACGCCCATCACGGGACGCTGCGGGTCGAGGACTCCCCGCGCGGCGCCCGCTTCGTCCTGCGCCTGCCGCTGCCCGCGGGCTCCTGACCCCGGCCCCCTGACCCCGGCCCGGCGGGCCGGGCGTCGTCAGCCGGCGAGCCTCCCCGCCACCGGCACGGCGGCGAGGGTCAGCGCGAAGTCGCCGGCGCTGTCGGTGTACCAGCGGCAGACCGTGAAACCGGCCCGGGACAGCTCGTCGAGCACTCCCTCCCTGCGGAACTTGGCGCTGATCTCCGTCCGCATCTCCTCGCCCTCGGCGAAGGCCACCGTGAGGCCGAGCGCCCTGATCGGGACCTCCATCGGCCGGGTGGCCCGCAGCCGCATCTCGATCCAGTCGTGGTCCTCGTCCCACAGCGCGACGTGCTCGAACGCCTCCGGCTCGAAGCCGGCGTCCAGCTCCCGGTTGAGCACGTGCAGCACGTTGCGGTTGAAGGCGGCCGTCACCGCCTGCGGGTCGTCGTACGCCCTGACCAGGCGGACGGGGTCCTTCACCAGGTCGGTGCCGAGCAGCAGGGTGTCGCCCGGCCGCAGCGTGGCGCGCAGCTCCTTCAGGAACACCTCCCGCGCGGCGGGCGGGAGGTTGCCGATCGTGCCGCCGAGGAAGGCCACCAGCCGCCTGCCCGTCCTGGGCAGCAGCGCCAGGTGCTGCTCGAAGTCGGCGCGCACCGGCCGCACGTCCAGGCCCGGATAGCGTACGGCGAGCCGCTCGGCCGCGGCCGCCAGCGTGACGGCGTCGACGTCGACCGGCGTGTAGGCCCGCAGCGTCCCGGCGTTGGCCATCGCGTCGAGCAGGAGCACGGTCTTCTCGCTGGTGCCCGAACCCAGCTCGACGAGCGTGTCGGCGCGGCTGAGGCCCGCGACGTCGACGGCGCGGCGGCGCAGGATCTCCAGCTCCCGCCGGGTGGGGTAGTACTCCGCCAGCCGGGTGATCCGGGAGAACAGCTCGCTGCCCGCCTCGTCGTAGAACCACTTGGGGGGCAGCCACTTGGGTGACGAGGTGAGCCCGGCGCGTACGTCGTTCTCCAGAGCCTGGCGCAGGTAGTCGCCGCCGAGATGATCGGTAACCATGGTCGCCTCTCAATCGATGGGTGTCACCGAGACGCCGTCGGGGGACGCGAGCAGCAGGCTCCGGTCGGGCACGGCCCGCCAGCCCGGCCGGTCGTCCAGCGGTTCGCTGGCGACGAGCACCCCCTGCTCCAGGTGCGTGAACAACGTGTCGCCCCACGCGACGGCGGCCAGATGCGAACCTCCCGTGACGAGCAGGTTCAGCCGGGCCTCGCCGTCGCCCTCCGCCGCCGCGCGGACGACGTCGGCCAGGACGCCGGCGAGCGGCAGGCCGTCCCGCAACCGGGTGAACACGGCCGCGGCGAGCCACGCCGAGTCGCACACGCTCTCCGCGTCGGCCGCGAGGGGCCTGACCGCCTCGCGCCGGACCCGGCCGTTGTGGCTGAGCAGCCAGGGCCCGTCGGCGAACGGCGCGGTGGCGCTCTCCTCGATCGGCATGCCGGCCGTGGCCGACCTGACCGCCGCGATGATGCAGGACGACCGCGCCACCGCGGCGAGGCCGGGCATGTTGGCGTCCGCCCAGATGGGCACCGTACGGCGGTACCGCACGGGCCTGGGGCCGTCGTACCAGCCGAAGCCGAACCCGTCGGCGTTCACCGTGCCGTACTTCTGCATGCGCGGCGCGTACGACTGGCGCAGCAGCCCGTGCCCGGGGTCGCTGATCAACGAGGTCACCGGCCGCGCCGGGCCCAGCCACGCCGCGTGGCGGCACATCCCCTCAGTCCTCCGAGCGCGCGCAGCGGAACCCGGCGAAGATCTGCCGCCGGATCGGGTAGTCCCAGTTGCGGAAGGTCGTGCGCACCGCGGAGGGGTGGGTGGCCCACGACCCGCCGCGCAGCACCCGGTAGGTCTCCCCGAAGAAGACCTTGCTGTACTCCTCGTAGGGGAAGCAGCGGTAGCCGGGATAGGGCTGGAACCAGGAGTCCGTCCACTCCCACACGTCCCCCACCAGCTGCTCCACGCCATATGGACTCGCGCCGTCCGGGAACGCCCCGGCGGGCGCGGGCCGGGCGGCGCGGTGGCCGAGGTTGGCCCAGCGCCCGAGGTGGCCGGGGTCGGCCTCGCCCCAGGGGTACGTGCGGCCCCCGCACGCCTTCTCCCACTCGGCCTCGGTCGGCAGGCGCTTGCCCGCCCACCGGGCGTACGCGTCGGCCTCGTACCA
Source organism: Microbispora sp. NPDC049633 (assembly GCF_040675265.1). Classification (NCBI taxonomy): domain Bacteria; kingdom Bacillati; phylum Actinomycetota; class Actinomycetes; order Streptosporangiales; family Streptosporangiaceae; genus Microbispora; species Microbispora sp. NPDC049633. The sequence goes on along the minus strand of NZ_JBFAOO010000029.1, from coordinate 45,350 downwards.
CGAGACGTGCTGCACCGGCTCGTCCGCCGGCACGGGCTCCTCCCGGCCGAAGCGGATCCGCCACCAGGTGTCCCCGTCCCGGGTCCAGAACAGCGGGGCCTCCACACCGGTCCGCTGGGCCCACTCCCAGCCCTGCGGCAGCCACCAGCGCGGGTCGCGGTAGCCGCCGTCCTCGACGAACTCCATGTACGCCCCGTTGGTGACGGGATGGCGATCGATCCAGTAGCCCGGCAGGTAGATCCGGTGAGCCGGCCGCTCGTTGTCGTACGCCCAGGCCACGGTGTCGGTGCCCATCGTGAAGACCCCGGCGGGGATGTGCACCTCAGGGTCACCGGCGGGCCGGCCCGGCGGCAGTTCCCCGTCGCGGACCAGGCCCGGCCGCCGGGACAGCTGGAGCGTGGCGAGCATCGTCTCGTCGTGTTGATGCTCGTGTTGGAGCACCAGCCCGAAGACGTAGCCGCCGGCCCGCAACGGGGCGGGATCGGTCAGGTCCACCAGGTCGAGGACGTCGAGCACCCGGCCGCGTACGCCGGAGATGTACTTCCTGGCCTCGGCCGGGCCGAGCAGCGGCAGCGAGGGCCGGTCCTTGCGCGGGTACTTGAACGCGTCGTAGAGATGGTCGATCTCCGGGCGCAGCGGCTCGATGCCGCCCACCTCCCGCAGCACCCACAGCTCCTCGTAGTTCCCGACGTGCGCGAGGTCCCAGACCAGCGGTGACATCAGGGGCGAGTGCTGGCGCACGAGCATGTCGTCGTCGGTGTCGGTGTAGGCGAGCGACCGCTCGCGTACGGCCTCGAGCTCGGCCGCGATCCGCTCCTTCAGGCCGGTCGGGCCGGCGTTGCCCAGGACGGCGTCGAGATCGGTCACGCGTACATCTCCTCCATCTGGTCGGCGGCCGGCGATCGGCCGGATTCGATGTGCCGGGAGGCGAACGCACGGACCCGGGCGACCAGCCGGGGCTCGGCCCCGAGGCGGGGCAGGGCCTCGGCGGCGGCGCGGAAGCAGACGGAGGCGGACCGGCGCAGCTCCGGGTCGGCGAGACCGAGCCGGGCGGCCTCCATCCACCGGTGCGCCACCGGCCGGGCCGCTTCGAGGGCGGCCCCGGCGGCCCGGTCGTCGATGACGAGCGCGTGGACGACGGCCACGCACACGGGCCACTCCGCGGCCCCCTGCGCGTCGAGGTAGCGCACCTCCAGCCAGCCCCGCGGGCGCACGGGCGGGAAGAGCGTGGTGGCGTGGTAGGCGAGATCGTCCTCACCGGGGGGACGCCCGGCCACGCGGGCGAAGTCGCGGAACGCCGAGCCGTCGAGGACCGGCACGAAGCCGCCGTCTTCCCGGACCAGCATGAGCCGGGCGTCGAGGAGATAACGCGCCCAGTCGTCCACCGGATCGCCTCCGCGCGGGACCGGCGCGGTCCTGCTCGGGTCGAGCCTGCTCCACACGGCCTGGCGGCCCGAGGCCCATCCGCCCGCGGGCGAGTTGGCGAAGGCCGCCACCAGCACCGGGCCGAGCACGTGGGCGCGTTCCCAGCGGACCCGGGGATCGTCGCCGAAGTCCAGGTTGATCTGGACGGACGCGGTCGAGCACATCATCGTGAGGCCGTGCGGGCGGCCGAGGAAGGCGGCCATCGCCTCATACCGGGGCTCTCGTAACTGCCGTAGGGGCGGACGGAGCGTGTCCAGGCCCCGGCCGCCCAGCCGCAGCCCGGCCCGGGCGAGCGCGAGCCGTACGGCGCCGACGTCGGCGGTGAGCTTCGCGATCGCGGCGGGCAGGACGTCCGGCGGGGCGGACAGTTCGAGCTGCCCGCCCGGTTCGAACGTCACCCGGCTGCCGCCGGGGAGCGTGGGGAGCGCGTCCGCGATCCGGGCGACGGGGACGTGGAGCGCGGGGTCCGCGGCGTCGAAAACCAGGAACTCCAGCTCGACGCCCAGCCGGTCGGAGGTGACTCCGCGGAAGCAGTCCCGGGCGTAGTTCTGCACGTCGGTCATTCGCCCCCCATCGGGCCGAGGTTTGCCGACTCGGTGATGCCGAGTCAACTTTCCCCGTAATCACCCCTTTCAACCTGAAACCCACTGAAACAGGGCGTTCACCCAGGTCACGCGGCGGTGGCCCAGTCCTCGTCACGCATTCGGATCACCGAGACGCCGACGATGCCGAAGACCACGAGCAGGATGACGGGGCCGCCGAGGCCCAGCACGAGGTTCCACGCGCTCGCGCCGAACAGCCAGACGAGGATGCCGACGAGCACGCCGGCCGGGAACCACCATCCGGCCCGGCCTCCCCAGGCGTACGCGACGGCCACGAGCACGAGGCCGAGGAACGACCCGATCATCCCGGGCATCTGCCAGGCGATGATCATCGCGGGCTGCGCCGCGTCCTGCATGAGCTTCTCCGCCTGGTCGACCGGCAGCATCCGGAACGCCACGATGTCGAAGAAGTCCGAGATCATCAGTGCCGAGAAGTTGATGAGGCCGAGGACCGCGACCACGCCCGCGATGTTGGCCAGCACCACGCCCTTCTTGCGGACGAGGTGGACGAGGCCGATCACACCGGGGACCCACAGGATCCACGCGTAGTGGAGGAGCGTCGCGCTGACGCCCACGGCGCCCGGGTTGTGCGCGTACACGAGAGGGTCCTCGACCCCGGGCTCGGACGGGTCGGCGGCCATGCCGAGGAGCAGGCAGAGCGGGGCGAGGATGAGGCTCGTGCCCGCCGCGACGCGGCGGAAGGAGTTCGCGTTGGCAATCATGCGGAGGACCGTACGGACCGGTCCCCCGCGGTGTCGTCAAAGCACGTTTTGACGACATGTCCGCCTACAGGTGGATATGTAGAACTAGATTTATGGAACGGTGCATTCCGGACGACCGTTACCCTCTGCGTCATGCTCCACCACCGTCCCCCCACTCTCGTCGACTGGCTCGTCGCGGTGGCCGTGGGCCTGTTCGCGATCGCCGAGGAGATCGGCGGGCGCTCCATGGGCCCCTCCCGCGAGGACCTCCCCATCTGGATCGCCGCCGGGGTCGTCACAGCCGCCGGCGTGCTGTTCCGGCGCCGCGTCCCCTTCGCGATCCTGTGCGTCTACTCCCTCGTCAACGTCCTGCTGTTCGCCCTCGCCCCCCAGATGGCGGCGGCCTGGCAGTTCTACACCGAGCTCGTGCTGCTGTTCACCCTGCTGTCGGAGGTGCGGCCGGACAGTGTGAAGGCCGTGACCGGCCTGGTCGCGAGTGGTGCGTACGTCGTCTCCATGCTGGCGGCCTCGTCCCCGCCGGCCGGGTGGGGCGACATCGCCGTGGCGGTGGTGATGTCCGCGATCGCGGCCGGAGCCGGTCTGGCCGTGCGGCGGCATCGCGCGCTCGCCGCGCAGGCCGCCGAACGCGGCGAACTGCTGGCCCGCGAGGCGGTGTCGGAGGAGCGCGCCCGCATCGCCCGCGAACTGCACGACATCGTCGCCCACAGCGTCAGCGTGATGACCATGCAGACCGGCGGCGTACGGCTCATGCTGCGCGAGGACCAGGAACGCGAGCGGCAGGTGCTCGCGTCGATCGAGGAGACGGGCCGCGGCGCGGTGGAGGAGCTGCGCCGGATGCTCGGCCTGCTGCGCGGGCCGCAGGCGGACGCGGGCCACCAGGCCGGCCTCGACCGGCTCGACGACCTGCTCGACCAGGTCAGGGCGGCGGGGCTCGAGGTGGCTCTGGAGACGCGGGGAGACCCGGTGCCGCTGCCCGCCGGGCTCGACCTCTCGGCCTACCGCATCGTGCAGGAGGCGCTGACCAACGCGCTCAAGCACGCGGGCCCGACCCGGGCGGCGGTCACGGTGGACTACCGCCCCGGGGAGCTGCACCTGGAGGTCGTCGACCACGGCCCACGCCAGGGCAGGACGCGGGCGCGCGGCCCCAGGCAGGAAAGCGGGCCGGAGGGCGGGCACGGGCTCATCGGCATGCGGGAGCGGGCCGCGCTGTTCCACGGCACGCTCACCGCGGGACCGCTCGCCTCGGGCGGGTTCGGCGTCCGGGCGGTGCTGCCCCTGTGAGTCACATCGGCATTCTCATCGCCGACGACCAGGCTATGGTCCGGGCCGGGCTGCGGCTGGTCATCGGCACCCAGCCGGACCTCGCCGTGCTGGGCGAGGCGTCCGACGGCGAACGCGCCGTGGAACTGGCCCGCAGCCTGCGGCCCGAGGTCGTGCTGCTCGACATCGCGATGCCCCGCCTCGACGGCCTGGAGGCCGCCCGGCGGATCCTGTCCGCGCCCGAGCCGCCGCGTGTGATCATGCTGACGACCTACGACACCGACGAGAACCTCGACCACGCCCTGCACGCCGGGGTCAGCGGCTTCCTGCTCAAGGTCTCGCCGCCCGAGCACCTGTTCGCGGCGATCCGCAGCGCCGCGCGCGGCGAGCTGCTGCTCGACCCCGCCGTCACGGGCAGGGTCGTGGACGCCTACCGCCGCGCGCAACCCGCCGCGCCGCCGCCGGAGACCGGGCTGACGCCCCGGGAGGAGGAGGTGCTGCGCCTGGTCGCGCGGGGGCTGTCGAACGGCGAGATCGCCGGCACACTGTCGATCAGCGAGGCGACGGTGAGCACGCACATGAACCGCCTGCTGGCCAAGCTCGGCCTGCGCGACCGCGCCCAGGCCGTGCGGTACGCCTACGAGTCGGGCATGGTCCGCCCAGGAGACCCCTCGTCCTGAACCGGTAGCGTTGGTGCACATGACAGCTATCGACTCCACCACCTCGGGTGCGTACGGGATCGGCCTCGCCACGATCGCCGCGGACGGCACCGTGCTGGACACCTGGTTCCCCTTCCCGGCGCTGGGCGAGCCCCCGGCCGTGGGCACCGAGCCGATCGCGGTCGAGGACCTCGGCGAGCACATGGCGGACCTGGTCGGCCCCGACCCCGCCCGGGGCGTCGAGGTCGTGGCCGTGCGCACCGGCATCGCCGACCTGTCTGCCCCGCCGGCCGACGCGCACGACGTGTACCTGCGACTGCACCTGCTATCCCACCGCCTGGTCCGGCCGCGTTCGATCAACCTCGACGGGGTCTTCGGGCTGCTCGCCAACGTGGTGTGGACCAACCACGGCCCGTGCAAGGTGGAGGACTTCGAGGAGGTGCGGCTGCGCCTGCGGGCCCGGGGCCCGGTGACCGTCTACGGCGTGGACAAGTTCCCCCGGATGGTCGACTACGTGCTGCCCTCCGGCGTGCGGGTCGCCGACGCCGACCGCGTACGGCTCGGCGCCCACCTCGCGAGCGGCACCACCGTCATGCACGAGGGCTTCGTCAACTACAACGCCGGCACGCTCGGCGCCTCGATGGTGGAGGGCCGCATCTCCGCCGGGGTGATCGTGGGCGACGGGTCCGACGTGGGCGGCGGCGCCTCGATCATGGGCACGCTGTCCGGCGGCGGCAAGGAGGTCATCTCGATCGGCGAGCGCTGCCTGCTCGGGGCCAACGCCGGCGTCGGCATCTCTCTGGGCGACGACTGCGTGGTGGAGGCCGGGCTGTACGTCACGGCGGGCACCAAGGTCAGGCTGCCGGACGGGACGGTCGCGAAGGCCAGGGAGCTGTCGGGCAAGTCGGGTCTGCTGCTGCGCCGCAACTCGACGACCGGCGCGGTCGAGGCGGTGTCCCGCGACAGCAGAGGCATCGAGCTCAACGCCGCTCTGCACGCCAACGACTAGGCCGCGACCAGACCCTGAATTGACCCTGAGTCTGCCCTGAACTTGGCCTTCGGCCCTGTAACCGGCGGGAGGGCGGCCCGTACGGTGAAGGCATGGGACGCATTCTCCTCATCGCCGCAGCCGTCATCGTCGGGTTCTTCCTTCTCGGTTCCGTCATCGGGCTCATCTTCGGCGCGCTGAAGTGGGTTCTGATCATCGGCGCGATCGCGCTGATCGTGTCGGTCGTGCTGAAGCTCACCCGGAGCAGCAGGTCCGGTCACTACAGCTGACCGGTCTCGTGACCGTAGGAAAAAAGGGGCGGGCCCCGCCGCGGATGCGGCGGGGCCCGCTGTCACTCGCGCCTCGTGTTACGAGAGGGGCGGGTAGGCGTTCTGCATGAGCTGCTGGAACTGGGCCGAGAACCAGTGGCCCGAGAGCGGGGCGCCGGCGAGAGCACCGGACGGGTTGTTGCCGTTCAGGTTGTTACCGCCGTAGGTCGGGTCACACATCCGGTCGAAGCCCTTGCCCTCGTCGTTCGGGATCTGAGAGCTGGAGCCGTCGGACTCACCCGGAGGCTTGATCCAGACGTAGGCGTCGAGACCGGCGGCGGGGGCGGCCTTCGGCCGCTCACCCATACCGGCGCCGGACTGGTTACACCAGTTGCCGGCATGGATGCGGCGGTCGACACGGGACTGGTTGATGAACGTGTCCACGTTGGTGGACGTGCTCGGCCCGGTCGGCCGGGCCGAGCCGCCCCAGCCGTTGCGGGAGGTGTCGATCAGCATGCCCAGCGTGTTCGGGAAGCCCTTCGCCACCAGAGCGTTGCGGAGAGCGACCGCGAAGCCCTGCTCGTCCACGTACCAGTTCCAGTCGAGCCACTTGGACTGGCGCACCGACTGGCCGTTCACCGAGGTGTTGATGGTGAAGTACGGCTCGATCGTCGCGCCGAAGTTGGCGGTGTTCACGATGAAACCGTCAATGCTGTTCACGCCGGCGGTGGTGCCGGTGGCGACCTGGTGGAAGAGGTTCACCATCGGCTGGAAGTTGTTGTCCCAGCCGAGCCAGGCGTGGTGCGCCGCGTCCACGTAGGTGTAGACGTTCTTGATCGCGTGCAGCTTGTTCAGCGCGTACTGCACACCCTGGACGTAGGCGCCCGAGGACTCGGCCTCCTGACACGCCTGGAACGCGCTCACGTTGGTGATCAGGTTCGGCAGCGAGTCGGGCTCGATGATCGTCACGATGCGGAGGTTGGAGTACTTCGAGTCCGCCATGATCCCGGCGATCACGTCGATGTACTCGCTCTTGTACCGCGCGAGACCGTTCTGTGCGATCTTCAGCTCGCCGTTGGAGGCCAGCGCCGAGCAGTCGCGGTTCGGCAGGTCGTAGATGACGACCTGGATCGTGAGAGGCGTGTCGCCGTTGGCCGCGTCCTGCTTGAGCGCCTCATCGAGGTGGTCACGCAGGCCCTTGCTGTTGTTGCCGGCCGAGCCGGAGGTGATCGCGGCGATGCGGTCCAGCCAGACCGCCGTGGAGATGTTGGCCACGCGCGAACCGCCCGGCTCGGACTTCGCGCTCGCCGACCAGTCGGGGTTCACGTACCCCGTGGCGCCGACGTACGGGTTGTCCACATGGGTCCCGGGCGGCGGCGGCGAGGTCGACGGAGAGGCCGACGGCGACACCTGCGGACTCGGCGACACCTGCGGGGAGGGGGAGACCTGCGGGCTCGGCGACACCTGCGGGGAGGGGGAGACCGGCGGAGTCGGCGACTGCTGGGGGCCGTTGCAGCTGACGCCGTTGATCTTGAAGTCGGTCGGCGTCGGGTTGCTGCCGGTCCAGGTGCCGTTGAAGCCGATGCTCGTCGAGCCGCCGCTGGACAGCTGCTTGTTCCAGTCCATCGGCGTCACCGTCACGGTGCTGCCCGACTGGGTCCAGTTGCCGGACCAGCCCTGGCCGACCTTCTGGCCGCTGTTGGGGAAGGTGAAGGTGAGCGTCCATCCGTTGAGCGCGTCGCCCAGGTTCTGGATGCTCAGGTTGGCGGACATGCCGCCCTGCCACTGACTGGCCGTGTAGTTGACCTTGCACGCGACCGCGGCACTCGCCGATGTGGCGGTGGCTACGGCCGCCGTGGAACCGAGGGCGAGCACGGCCGCCGCGACCAGGCCGCGGCGCACCGTGGAGCCCACGGCTCCCGGTCGGGGGGTGGATCTCATTGGGAAGGTCCTCCTGGCGATGATTGCTGCGCTTGGGAGCGCTCCCACGAACCATAGGCACCACCTCCGGCGCCGTACAGAGACCCGTCAAGGGCTGCCGGGTGGCGAGGTCGCGGCCCGCTGCGTGCCCTACGTCCGAGCAGGGATTCCGTCACGGTGTTACATCTGAGGGCACTTGCGTGTTTCGTGAAAGTTTCACCATTTCGCAGGTGAAACGCATGGCCAGAGGGCCGATGCGAGGGGACGAGGGTCGACGGGTAGCATCCGTGAGTCACACATATCGCGAATGGGGAACGTCATGACCGTCAAAGTGACCGTCACCGGCGCGGCCGGCCAGATCGGTTACGCGCTGCTCTTCCGCGTCGCCTCGGGCCAGCTCCTCGGGGCCGACACCCCGGTGAAGCTCAGCCTCCTGGAGATCCCGCAGGCCGTGAAGGCCGCCGAGGGCACCGCGATGGAGCTCGACGACTGCGCGTTCCCGCTGCTGCGCGGCATCGAGATCTCCGACGACCCGGCCAAGGCCTTCGACGGCGCCAACATCGCGCTGCTCGTCGGCGCCCGCCCGCGTACGAAGGGCATGGAGCGCGGCGACCTCCTGGAGGCCAACGGCGGCATCTTCGGCCCGCAGGGCAAGGCCATCAACGACCACGCCGCCGACGACATCCGCGTGCTGGTCGTGGGCAACCCGGCCAACACCAACGCGCTCATCGCGCAGTCGGCGGCTCCCGACGTGCCGGCCGAGCGGTTCACCGCGATGACCAGGCTCGACCACAACCGCGCGCTCTCGCAGCTCGCGACCAAGCTGAACGTCCCGGTGGCCGAGGTCAAGAAGATGACGATCTGGGGCAACCACTCCGCCACACAGTACCCGGACCTCTTCCACGCCGAGGTCGGCGGCAAGATCGCGGCCGAGCAGGTCGAGCAGGAGTGGCTGCGCGACACCTTCATCCCGACCGTCGCCAAGCGCGGCGCCGCCATCATCGAGGCGCGCGGCGCGTCCTCGGCCGCGTCCGCGGCCAACGCGGCGATCGACCACGTGTACGACTGGGTGAACGGCACGCCCGAGGGCGACTGGACCTCGGCCGCCATCCCCTCCGACGGCTCGTACGGCGTGCCGGAGGGCCTCATCTCCTCCTTCCCCGTGGTGTCCAGGAACGGCCGCTGGGAGATCGTCCAGGGCCTGGAGATCGACGCGTTCTCGCGCGAGCGGATCGACGCCTCGGTCGGCGAGCTGGTCGAGGAGCGGGACGCCGTGCGGGCGCTCGGCCTTATCCGATAGCTGTCACGCGAGGGGCGGGCCGGTCACCGGCCCGCCCCTCGCGTTTTCCGCGGGTTTCCCCGTGCGCCATGGCTCCGTCTGGGCAGTTGACGGGCATGGACGGGATGTACGACGTGGTGGTGCTCGGCCTGGGACCGGGCGGAGAGGGCGTCGCGGGACGGCTGGCGGAGGCCGGCCTCAGCGTGGCCGGGGTGGAGGCCCGCCTGATCGGGGGCGAATGCGCCTACTGGGGCTGCGTCCCCTCCAAGATGATGGTGCGGGCCGCGGGGCTGCTGGCCGAGGCACGTCGGGTGCCCGGCATGGCCGGTTCGGTCAGGGTGTCCCCGAAATGGGCCCCGGTGATCGACCGGATCACCGGTGAGGCCACGGACGGCTGGAGCGACGAGGCCAAGGCGGAGCACTTCGAGAGCGCGGGCGTCCACCTCGTCCGGGGCCGCGGCCGGATCACCGGGCCGCGCGAGGTGACCGTGGACGGCCGGGTGCTGCGGGCCCGGCGCGGGATCGTCCTCGCCACCGGGACCAGCCCCGACATCCCCCCGATCGAGGGCCTGGAGGGCACGCCGTACTGGACGAACCGCAACGCCGTCACCGCCCGGCAGGCGCCCGAGTCGCTGATCGTGCTGGGCGGCGGGGCGGTCGGCTGCGAACTCGCCCAGGTGTTCGCCCGGTTCGGCACGCGGGTGTCGGTCGTGGAGCCCGCCGACCGCCTGCTGCCGCAGGCGGAGCCCGAGGCGGGCGTGCTGCTGGCCCGGGTGTTCGCCGGTGAGGGCCTCGCGACCTACACCGGCGTCGGGGCCGAGAGGGTACGGCACGACGACGACGGCTTCACACTGACGCTGGAGGACGGCCGGACCCTCCGCGCCGCGCGTCTACTGGTCGCCACCGGCCGCAGAACCGACCTGGCCGCGATCGGCGCCGCGCAGGCCGGCCTCGACGAGAGCGCCCCTTTCGTCGCCGTGGACGATCGGATGCGGGCCGCCGACGGCGTGTGGGCGGTGGGCGACGTGACCGGCCGGGGAGCCTACACGCACGTCGCCGTCTACCAGGGCAGGATCGCGGCCCGCGACATCCTCGGGGAGGGCGGCCCCGCGGCCGACTACCGGGCGGTCCCCCGGGTCACGTTCACCGACCCGGAGGTGGGCTCGGTGGGCCTCACGGAGCGGGAGGCCCGGGAGGCCGGGCTCGACGTACGGGTGGGCTTCGCCCACGTCGACGAGTCGGCCCGCGGCTGGATCCACGGGGCCGGGCACGAGGGCTTCGTCAAGCTGGTCGAGGACGCGCGGAGCGGCGTGCTGGTCGGCGCCACGAGCGCCGGGCCGGTCGGCGGTGAGGTGCTCGGCGCGCTGGTGGTGGCGGTGCAGAACGAGATCCCCACGACGCGGCTGCGGCACATGATGTACGCCTATCCGACCTTCCACCGGGCCATCGAGGACGCGCTCGAGACGCTCGACGGCCAGGTGCCGGGCCTGTGAGCCCAGTGTCCCCGCCGCCCTGGCCGCCATCACCACGAGCGCCGCCACCTCGGAGACGACGGTAAGGCGCTGGGTGAGCCCGGGGGGCACCGTGCCGGGGTCGAGGTGCAGCATCCGGAAGGCGTACGGCAGGACCACGAGGAGCAGCGAGCCGAGCGCGACGGCGCACAGCACGCGCACCAGACGCGAGCGGGTGGCCCGGGCGACGAGCAGCCCGGCCACCGGCAAGCTCACAAAGGCCGCGAAGGCGGCATAGCGATGGATGCCGCCGGACAGGGACAGCGACAGCCCCGGCCGGTCGGTCGGGAACCCGGCGACCAGCAGCAGACAGGCGCCCCACACGCCCACCAGCAGCGCCGCCCGCCGGTCCAGCCGCGACAGCCGTACGGCGAGGACGGCCGAGCCCAGGGCGATCGCCGTCAGCGCGACCGGCAGCAGCCATCCGTGCGGCGCGAAGGCGTACTCGCTGATCATGTCGGTCAGCGGGTCGAGCCCCGCCACCAGATGTAACGCGAACATCGCCGCGGCGCCGATCGCCACCAGCACGTATCCCAAGACCATCCCCATGGCACTTCACTGTGGCCGCGGGGAGGGCGGCGGCCCATCGGAGATCCACCCGAGCCGCCCCTGAGGGAACCCCTAGGAGACGTCGGCGGAATCCGCGGGGGCCGTCTCGGGGGTGGAGGCGCGGAACCAGCGGCAGCCGTACCGGCCCATGGGGAAACGGGCCCGGCCGTCGTCGGAGATCTCGACCGTGCCGTCCACCAGAAGGTCGGTCAGCACCTTGGACGAGTCGAGCCCGTCCAGCGTGATCTCCACCTCCGCCTCGGTCTCGCCGAGGTTGTGCACGGCCACGACCGTCTCGCCGTCGCAGTCGGCCCGGTGGGCGAACACGGCGACCACGCCGGTGTCCAGCACCGTGTAGTCGCCCCACGCGAACTCCGGGCAGTCGCGGTAGTGCCGGATCAGCCGGGTGATCCAGGACAGCAGCGAGTCGGGGTCGCGCTCCTGCGCGCTGACGTTGACCTTCTCGGGACCGAAGTCCCCGGTGGGCATGGGGATCCGCACCTTGGAGGGGTCGGCGTCGCTGAAGCCGCCGTTGCGGTGGGGGGTCCACTGCATCGGCGTGCGGACGGCCTGGCGGCCCTCCAGCTCCAGGTTCTCCCCCATGCCGATCTCCTCGCCGTAGAAGAGCACCGGGGTGCCCGGCAGGGAGAACAGCAGGCTGTAGACCATCTTGATCCGGTCCATGTCGCCGCCCAGCATCGTGGGCACGCGTCGCCGCAGGCCCCGGCCGAACAGCTGCATGTTCTTGTCGGGGCCGAAAGCCGCGAAGACCTCCTCACGCTCGGCGTCGTTCAGCTTGTCGAGCGTGAGCTCGTCGTGGTTGCGGACGAACATGGCCCACTGCGAGTCCTTGGGCGGGGCCGGCCGCTCCCGCAGGGCGGCGGCCAGCGGACCGGCGTCCTGGCGGGCCAGCGACAGGTACGTCCGCTGCATGGTGATGAAGTCGAAGCACATGGTGATCTCGTCGCCGAGATCGTTGCCGAAGTACCGCACCAGGTCGTCGTAGGGCAGGTTCACCTCGCCGAGGAGGATGGCGCTGCCGTCACGACGGCTGAGGAAGGCCCGCAGGCAGGCGAAGAACTCGTGCGGGTCGGGCAGGTCGTCGCTGTCGGTGACCTGCTCGATGAGGAACGGCACGGCGTCCACCCGGAAGCCCGACAGGCCCAGCTCCATCCAGAAGCCGAGGATCCGGGAGATCTCGTCCTGCACCTCGGGGTTGGCGGTGTTCAGGTCGGGCTGGAACCGGTAGAACCGGTGGAAGTAGTACTGCTCGGTCTTCTCGTCGTACTCCCAGAGGCTGTCCTCCTCGTCGGGGAACACGATGCCGTTGGGATCGTCGGGCTCCGGCTTGTCCGACCAGATGTACCAGTCCCGGTAGCGGGAGTCCCGGCTGGAGCGCGCGTCCTTGAACCAGGGATGCTGGTCGGAGGTGTGGTTGACCACGAGATCGGCGATGACCCTGATGCCGCGGTCCCGGGCCACGCGCATGAACTCGACGAAGTCGCCGAGCGTGCCCAGGCGTGGATCGACGCTGTAGAAGTCGGTGATGTCGTAGCCGTCGTCCTTGTCGGGCGTCGGGAAGAACGGCATGAGCCAGATGCATGTCACGCCCATCCGGTCCAGATGGTCGATGCGCTGGATCGCCCCTCTGAAGTCACCGATCCCGTCGCCGTTGCCGTCGGCGAAGGTCTCGATGTCGAGGCAGTACACGACCGCGTTCTTCCACCACAGATCGGAGGTCATGCTCAATCTCATGACCGTTCCCGATGCCCGGTAAAAGAACGGCAAAACATCGGGCCCGCGCCGCCGCAGCGGCGCGGGCCGACGTGGTACCGCAGGCGCGGCCGGTCACGACCGCGATGTCACCATGAGTCACGTCCTAGAGCGGCGTGACCTGTTCGGCCTGCGGTCCCTTGTTGCCCTGAACGGTCACGTAGCTGACTCGTTGGTTCTGGTCCAGCGTCCGGTAACCGTTCGAGGTGATCGCCGAATAATGAACGAACACGTCAGCGGTGCCGTCGTCCGGAGCGATGAAACCGAAGCCCTTTTCGGCGTTGAACCACTTGACAGTGCCTTCAGACAACTGCTTCTCCTTCTTGGAAGCCACACCATGTTCCCAGGTCGGGAGCATGAGGCTGCGTGGCGGAATCGTTGCGCGACCGCGTGAGACGCTGGAAACGCGCGCATATCCGCCGCCGGGCTGACCCGGGTGCGCTTTTTACAAACCATGTTTTCAGGAATTGTCCACTGCGACACTCGCAGCCTGTCGGGAGAGTACCCACGATTACCCGGAGCTATGCCGGTGCCGCCATATACCACCGCGCGTGCCCGTCACCGCGCGTGAGCGAGTCGAGCCGCCGGGGCAACTCCTGCCGGGAGAACGGGTCGCCGGAGGCGTTACGAATGTGGATGCCCACGGCGTACATGTCCCGCACCTCCATCAGCGTGCTGTAGCCGGGCCACAGCCGCAGGTCCGAGCCGTACGCGCGGGCGAACTCGTCCACGTCGGCCGTCGACAGGCCGAAGCGGCGCTGCCCGTGGTAGGTGTGCACCAGGTCCCACTCGCGCGGGCCGACGGCCACGCCGTCCCAGTCGCACAGCACGACATGCCCGTCCTGGCACCGCAGCAGGTTGTCGATCCAGGCGTCGCCGTGCAGCAGCACCGGCGAGCCGGTGTCGAGGTCGCGCCAGCGTCCGGTGAGCTCCTCGATGCGGTCGCTCAGCCACGACCGCTGACCGGCGGTGAGCACCTCGGCCCGGTGCTCCACCGCGTGCCGCACCTCCGCGAGCGGATCGGTGAGCGTCCGCAGCCCCACCGGCGGCACCGGCTCCCGGTGCAGGCTGCGCAGCACCCGGCCGAGCTGCCGGGTCGTCGGGCGGCCGCGGGAGGGGACGTACCGCCAGAAGGTGACCGCCCGGCCGTCGTGGACGATCGGCTGGTGGGCGATCTCGTCGGCCGGCCGCACGGTGGGAAAGCCCCGGTCTGCGAGCCAGCGGGCGACCGCCACGACCACCGGCAGCCGGGTCAGCGCGTCCGGCGCGGTCGCGATCCGCACCACCATCTCCCCGCCGCGCGCGTCCGCGCGCAGCTTGAAGACCGCGTTGCTGCGCAGCCGCAGGAGCTGCGCGCCCCGCGCGTCCACCCCGATCGTCGCGCAGACATCGCGCAGGACCCTGAACGCCTCCTCGGCCAGCGGCGCCGGCTCCATCGTCCTCATGGCGGCTTCACGCGTTCTCGGCGGCAGAGGAATCGGTCGCGGGGAACAGCCCGCTGAGGGCGAGCGTGGGCACCGACTCCGCCAGCACCCGCCGCAGACGCCGTACGGCGGGCAACGCGGGGTCGGCGTCCGCCAGCAGAGCCCTGGCCCGCGTGACGACGATCGAGGTGCGGTGCTCGGCGGGGACCTGCCGCAGCGCGTCCTCGGCGATCCGGCAGGCCTCCTCGTGGTCGCCGTTCCTGGCCAGGTGGCTCGCCTGGTCGAGCAGGATCAGCGCCGGGTCGATGGTCTGGAAGCCCGGAGGGAACCCGTCGATGCCCTGCACCTGCTGGGCGTCCCCCAGCTCGATCAGCGTGCCGGTGCGGTAGAACTTCATCCGCTTTTCCGTGAAGACGAAGGCCAGGTCGTCCTGGCTCATGCCGCGCATGCGGGCGAAGATCTGCTCCGCCTCGGCGAGCGCGATCCTGGCGGCCTTGCCGTCCCCCATCCTGGCGAGCGCGCGGGCCTCGGCCGCCGCCGCCAGCGCCGCCGGCGAGCTGGGGGCCGATCCCGCCAGCATCCGCGCCTCGCGGGCCAGCCGCACGGTCTCGTTCAGGTCGCCGTAGTAGTACAGGAGCATGGTCTGCTGGGCCCGCACCAGCGCCCGCAGCCGCAGGTCGCCGACGTCGTCGGAGGCGGCGCGGGCGGTGCCGTACCACGCGTGGGCCTGGCGGGTGTCGCCCAACTTCATCAGCGCGTCGGCGGCGAGCAGCGTGAGCATCGTGGTCGCGGTGAGCAGGCGGCGCTGCACCAAGGACGGCTGGCGGGCGGCGCTCAGCCGGCGCACGTCGGAGATCTCCAGCATGACCCGGCAGAGCATCGGCGTCGGCGGGGTCGTCATGTACTCCCTGCGGTAGCGCAGCACCTGCTCGTCCAGCCGGTCGAGCTGGTCCTCGCTCACCGTGCCCGTGGCCAGCGTGCGGTCGAGGTCGTGGCGCAGGCCCTCGACCTCCGCGAAGAACCTGCCGTTGGGCGTGCCCATCAGCATCGCCTGGTGGAACAGCGCCCGGCGCTCCGGGTCGTCGGGGACCGGGTCCTCGGCCCGGGCCTGCTCGCCGGCCTGACCGGGCCCGACCACGACGATCTTCTGTGCGCCCGCGTCCTCGCAGTAGTCGGCGGCCAGGCCGAGCCGTACGGCGTTGGCCCGGTAGAGCCGGGCCAGCAGGTCGATGGTCTGGGGACGCGGACGGGCCCGGTTGTTCTCCCAGGCGTTCAGCAGGTCGATGCTCGCCCGCGGGTGACCGAGGTCCTGCTGCTCACACAGGTGCTCCAGCTCCTCGATGGCCTGCCGGGCCGACCACCCGCGGCCGAGCCTGTGGGCCTTCAGCAGGCTGACGCCGCAGCACCCGTGGATCGCCTGGACGGTCTGCCAGAGCGTCCACTGCCGTACCTGTGCCTGTTCGCGCCAGCGACGCGCGCAAGCGGGTGAGTGCTCTCCGCGGGCCATGTGCACGCCCTCCACTGGTGAAGCGGTCCCCGTTTACGGTTGTTTCCCCACGGTAAACGCGCAGGCACACAACCTCCCGCGACTGTTATGCCTTCGTGTTCGGGAACCCGTGTGTGTTCCACGGAATCCGGGTGAGTTCCCTGGTTATTGCACGATTTCGGGGAATGCACACGATTGCCGGTAGGTCGTTGCGGGTTCACCCTTTCCGGTGATAGGTCCTGACGTTCCCCGGAGGCTGAGGATGACGACGGTAGACCGCAGCGAGGCGATGGACCACCTGGAGCGGCTCGCCGCCCAGCTCGAGGCCCACTCCTTCCAGGTGCGCCTGACGGCGCCGGCCGGCCTCTATCCGCGACTGCGTGTCATCAACCCCATGGAACCCACGATGGCCGAGGACGTGCTGGCGTCCAACGCCAGCGACGGCGAGTGGTGGTACTGGCTGTCGTGGGCCGGCCGGATCGGGCACGCCTCCGACGTGGTCACCGCCGCCGAGCGCATCGCCAGCGTCCTCCACGTCATCCGCCGCTGACCGTCGCGGCGAGGGTCAGGCGAACTTCGACTTCGGGCGGTCCTGGAGGACGCCGTCGACGTACACGTCCACCTTCTCGTCGTAGAAGGCGACCAGTCCGGCGATCTTCTGGGACTCCGCGAGCGGCGTGGGATAGGACCAGACCAGGTCCCTGCCGGACTCGTCCTCGCCGACCGACCAGTACACCGCGCGGCCCTTGTACGGGCAGTGGGTCACGGTCTCGGACGGGCGCAGCAGGTCGAGCCGCACATCGGTCTTGGGCAGGTAGTAGCGCGGCGGCAGGCCGGTCTCGAACAGGATGCGCGGGCCGCGCGAGTCGGCGACGGTGACGCCGTTCACCTCCACCCGGACGTGGCGCGAGCTGGCCAGGACGTCCACGCGGGTGTACGGGTCGCGGGCGTGGACGAAGACCTCCTCGTCCTCCTCGAACCAGTTGTCCATCGCGTTCCAGTCGAAGCGGACGTGGCCCCGGATCTCCTCCAGCGGGGCGTCGTTCCCGTACACCAGGGCCGCGCCGGGCCGGCCGGCCACGTCGTGGACCACCGCGTCTCCCCTGCTGGGCGAGTGCCGCGTCTCTCCGGTGGCCTTCAGCTCCTCCACGCGGACGTCGTCCGCCGGGAAGTAGTACGTCGGGTAGTAGGGCGCCTCCCAGACCAGCAGGGCCCGGGTGGTGTCGGCCACCGGGCGGCCCTCGGCGTAGACACGCACGCGCTTGGCCGTCGTCTCCACCCGGACGCGGCCCCGTTTCGTCGGCTCCATGCCTGCGCCAACCAAGGGGCCGATCGTCCTTATTCCCCGGCCTCACAATCGCCATTTCCGGGTGTGCGGGCCCGGGTCGGCCCGCGCTATCGACAGCGAGCGAACAGGTCGCTTACCCTCGGCTGGGTGGGTCTTCGCCTTTACGATACGCATCGCCGCGCCGTCCGCGATTTCGTCCCTCGAATTCCCGGAGTGGTGTCGATTTATCTCTGCGGTCCCACCGTCGTCGTGCCGCCTCATGTGGGACAGCTCAGATCGCAGGTCAATTTCGACATCCTGCACCGCTGGCTGAAATGCGGCGGATATGAGGTCCTGCTCTGCCGGAACGTCACCGACATCGAGGACAAGATAATTCACAGGTCCATCGCCGAGGGGGTCCCCTGGTGGCGGATCACCGATCCCGTCCACCGCGCCTTCGTCCGCACGTACACCGCTCTGGGATGCCTTCCGCCCAGCGTGGAGCCGCGGGCGACGGGACACATCCCCGAGATGATCGAGATGGTCGAGCAGCTCGTCGCGTCCGGGCACGCCTACGAGTCCGACGGCGACGTGTATTTCTCGGTCGGCTCCTACCCGAACTACGGGTCCCTTTCCCGGCAGCAGGCCGAGCGCCTGCGAGCGGCCGAGGAGAACGAGCGGGGAAAACGGGATCCGCGCGATTTCGCACTGTGGAAGAGCGCGAAATCCGGCGAGCCGGTGTGGCACTCACCCTGGGGCGAGGGGCGCCCGGGGTGGCATCTGGAATGTTCCGCGATGGCCCGCAGATATCTGGGCGCGGAATTCGACATCCACGGCGGCGGAGCCAATCTGATATTTCCGCACCACGAGAACGAGATGGCGCAGTCGCGGGCCGCCGGGGATTCCTTCGCGCGTTTCTGGCTGCACAACGGGCCGGTCACGCACAGGGGCGAGAAGATACGCAAACACCCGCGCAACCCGCTGGCCGTCCCGGCCCTGCTCGACCGCGTACGGCCGGTCGAACTCCGCTATTACCTGGCGGCGGCCCATTACCGGTCGCCGATGGAATTCAGCCCGGACGCCCTGGACGAGGCGGCGGCGGCCTACCGGCGCGTCGAGCGGTTCGTGCTGCGGGTCGGCTCCGACGCCGCCGCACCCCTCCCCCCGCAGTTCAGCGAGGCGATGGACAACGACCTGAACGTGCCGCAGGCCCTGGCGGCCGTCCACGGCTCGGTGGCCGAGGGCAACGCCGCGCTGGCAGCAGGAGATCGCGAACGGGCGGCCGGCAAATGCCGGTCGGCCCGGGCCATGCTGAATGTCCTCGGCCTCGATCCGCTCAGCGATACCTGGCACCGGGAAACGCATCTGCAGGAGGTCGCGGGGGCCGTACTCCGGGTGGTCCGTAATCTCGCCGCCGTCAGCGCCCGGCAGGGGGATCACGAGCGCGCGCGGGTCATGGAGCAGCACATTGAGATGGCGCTCGCCAAACGACGCCAAATCGAGCACCCCGCGCTTATCAGATAGATCTTGATGGCCCGGCCGGCGGGTGAGCGCTCACATCCCGGCCGGGCCGGCCTTCACGGCTTGGACCGTTCCCTTTCCCCTCGTGCCGTCTATTGACCCGTCTCACGATGCGTACAACCCTGGGGCTCACTTGCCCCGGTTCGTGTGAAGAGACTCTCCGTTGACCAACCATCTGTGCGCACGCCGACGGCTGCTCGTGGCGCCGGCGGCCGTGCTGGCGCTCGCTTTTCCCCCGACCGGCGCCGCGGCGGCCGAGCCCGCCTACGCCGGCACGTGCACGGTCTCCCAGACGAC
The DNA here is from genome assembly GCF_040675265.1 of Microbispora sp. NPDC049633. Lineage (NCBI taxonomy): Bacteria > Bacillati > Actinomycetota > Actinomycetes > Streptosporangiales > Streptosporangiaceae > Microbispora > Microbispora sp. NPDC049633. The sequence continues at coordinate 26,398 of NZ_JBFAOO010000029.1, read as the reverse complement.
GCTCGTCTACACGGCGATGCCGGGGGTGGCCAACGAGGTGACCGTCCAGGCGCCCGGGCTCACCGGCTACTCCCTGCCGGTCCGGGACGAGGCGGGCCCGGTCAAGGGCTGCAGCCCCGACCCCCGCGACGGCGAGGCCGTCCTGGTGGGCAACGTGATCAAGAAGATCAAGGTCGTGGCCGGCGACGGGGACGACGTCGTCGTCATCGCGGCGGACATCAATGTCCCCCTGCCCACCGTGGTGTACGGCGGCGACGGCGACGAGCTCAGGGGCGGGCGCGGCAGGGACGACCTGAGCGGCAACGCCGGAAACGACGAGCTGAACGGGGGCAGCGGCGGCGACGACCTCGACGGCGGGGCCGGCACCGACGACTGCAACGGCGGCCCCGGCGCGGACAGGACCACGGCCTGCGAGTAGCTCCCACGGCCGCCTGCGACGCGCGGGTGACCGAGAAGCGCACGTTACAAGAACAAGAACTGACGTCCGGAGGATAATTCTGGCCAATTCGTGGGAATCATGACGGCACCAGCTGACGGACACCGCCGAAAGGAGGGCCCCGATGAAGAAGGTGCAGATCGTGCCGCGACCGCGGCCACCGAGAACTCCCGCCCCGATCGACCTGCGCACCCCCTCGGGAAGGGTCCTCCCCTACTAGTCCGCCGGTGTCCCCGGGTCAGCTCCCGGCCAGCTCGTAGCAGCGGGCGAAGCCCTCCAGCACCGCGGGCCAGGAGCACCGGACCGGCTCGGTCTCCCGGTTGTGCTCGGCGATCGACTGACGCAGACCGGAATCCCGGGCCAGCCGTACGACCGAGGCGACGAGGTCGTCGAACGTGCGGCCCAGCAGGCCCTCCTTGCCCGGCCTGACGAAGTCGGCCACGCCGCTCTGCGCCCGCGCGACCACCGGCACCCCGGCCGCGCGGGCCTCCAGCGCGGCCAGGCCGAACGACTCGCGCGGCGCCGGGGCCACGAACACGTCGGCCTCGGCCAGCAAGTCCTTGATCTGCTCCCGGCTGTACCTGCCGGGCAGTGACACCCAGCCCATCCGGTGCGCCCGCAGGTAGCGCTCCATGCGCCCGCGGGCCGGGCCGTCGCCCACGATCGTCGCGCGCATCGCGACGGTGCCCGGCACCCTGTCGCGGGCCGTCTCCAGCAGCTTGAGCAGGCGCAACGGCTGCTTGCGCGGCGCCAGCCTGCCCACCGCCACCACGTGCACCGTCTCTTTCGCCGGCTCGTCACGGGCGTCCCGTACGGCGCCGGGCTCGGGCCGCCACGAGGCCACGTCCAGCCCGTTGGAGACGACCTGCACCGGCACGCGCGGCCCGGCCACGGCGCGGATGGGGCGCGCGGCGGCCTCGCTCACGGCGGTGAGGACCAGGCCCCAGCGCCGCCACTCGAAGGCCGCCTGCAGCGCCCGGTACACCCCCCGGGTGACCGGATCCCACATGCTGTGCACGGTCGCGACCACCGGGAGCCCGGCCCGGACCGCCGCGCGCACCCCCATCCACGCGAACGGCGAGACCGCCCCCGTGTGGACGTGCACCACGTCGAACCGCCCACTCGTCATGAGCCGGAGCAGGTGGGCCGTGCCGCGCGGGTGGACCGGCAGGTCGAACGGGAGGTTCGCGACAACGCGGTGCACGCCGGGCAGCCGTTCCCCCGGAGTCGCCGTCACCACCTCGACCGTGTGGCCCGCCTCGCGCTGGGCCCTGACGAGGTCGGCGACCTGCACCTCGATTCCCCCGAGCCGCGGCAGGTAGCAGTCGCTGACGTGAAGAATCCTCACCGGGCCAGCCTGGCAGAGTGCGCCACGCCCATCAAACCGCTCGCGGGGAGGGCGGCGCGGTCCGGGCCGGGCCACGTGGGATCATGTCGGGAACTGGCCGCTACGGCAGCCGCGGTGGCAGCCGCGACGGCACGGACGAGTGGAGCACGCGATGACGACGTTCCGTGGGGCGCGATGAGGACGGCGGTGTTCTTCCACGCCCATCCCGACGACGAGGCGCTGCTGACCGCCGGGACCATGGCCATGCTGGCGGACGAGGGGCACCGCGTGGTGCTCGTCGTCGCCACGGCCGGCGAGCGCGGCCTCGCCGAACTCCCCCACGGCGAGGAACTGGGCAGAGCCCGGACGGAGGAACTGCACCGCTCGGCCGCCGCCCTGGGCTGCGCCCGGGTCGTGCTGCTCGGCTACGGCGACTCCGGCCTGGCGATCGACGGCGGCGTCGCCGACGATCGCCCGGACAACGCGTTCATCGACGCCGACATCGAGGAGGCGGCCCAGCGGCTGGCCTCGGTGCTCAAGGAGGAGACGGCCGACCTGCTCACCATCTACGACCCGGCGGGCGGCTACGGCCACCCCGACCACGTGCAGGTCTACCGGGTGGGCAGCCGGGCCGCCGAGATCGCCGGGACGCCCATCGTGCTGGAGGCGACGGTCGACCGCGACCTGCTGCTCAAGGGCGTACGGCTGGCCTCCCGGTTCTACCCGGCGATCGACGTGCGGAGCTTCGAACGGGCCTACTCGCCCCGGGACGCGATCACCCACCGGGTGAACGTGCGCGGACACGCCAAGGCCAAGCGGGCGGCGATGGCGGCCCACGCCAGCCAGGCCACCGGCGGCGACGGCGACCGCACGCTGGGCGCGATGCTGAGGATCCCCGGATTCGCCTACCGCTACGTCTTCGGCACCGAGTGGTACGTGCGCCGCGGCCTGCCCCGGGGCACCCGCCTGCGGCACCCGTTCGACAACCCCTAAGGGTGGTGATCCTCCGTCAGGAGGAGCCGACCGCCCGCACGGACCGGCAGACTGGGAAGGACCGACACCGGACTGGGGGCATACGCGGGTGAACAGGAAGTGGCTGCAGATCGCGCTGTCCGCGGTGTCGCTCGGGCTGGCCGGGGCGCTGGTGCTCTATCTCCCGCAGATCGTGCACACGCTGACCGGCGCCACCGTGAGCTGGCGGGAGATCGGCCACCAGTTCGGCGGTCTCGGATGGCAGACGATCGCGCTGATGAGCGCCTTGTGGCTGGCGAGCCTGTGGGCGTACACGTTCGTGATGACCTCCGCGCTGCCCGGCCTGACGCACACGCAGGCGCTCACGCTCAACGCGGCCGGGAGCGCGGTCAGCAACCTGCTGCCGTTCGGCGGGGCGGCGGGCGTGGCCCTGACGTTCGGCATGACCCGCGGCTGGGGCTTCGCCAACCGGCCGATCGTCGTCTACACACTGGTCACCGGCATCTGGAACTCGCTGTTCCGCTTCATCCTGCCCGCCGTGGGGATCCTGGGCCTGCTGATCGCGGGCAAGGCCACCAACCCCACGGTCGCCAAGGCGGGCTGGGTCGGCGCGGTGTCGATCCTCGCCCTGGTGGCCGTGGTGGCCGCCGCCCTCTACTGGGACCGCGCCGCCGCCGTGCTCGGCCGCGCCCTGGACGGGCTCGTACGGCTCGCGCCCCGGCGGTTCCGCCCGGCGGAGCACGCCGCGTCGGCGGCGATCGAACGGCTGCGCCGGGACACGGCCGACATCATCCACAGCCGGTGGGCGGGCCTGTCGCTCGGGATGATCGCCTTCCTCGTCCTCCAGTGCCTGATCATGGCCGCCTGCCTGGTGGCCACCGGCTCGTACCCGGGACCCGCCGAGACCGTCGCCGTCTTCGCGCTGAGCCGCGTCCTCACCACCGCCCTCGTCACGCCCAGCGGGGCGGGGATCATGGAGGGCGGCGTCGCCACGCTGCTGATCGGGGCGTTCGGCCAGCCCGCCGGCGGGGCCACCGCCGCGGCCGTGCTGTTCGGCTTCTGGACCTACACCATCGAGATCCCGTGGGGCGGGCTCGCGCTCGGCGGATGGGCGCTGCTGCGCCGGCGGGACGGCCGCGCCGAGGGCGCCGGACCGGCGCCCTCTCCGCGCCGCACGCGCGTCCCCTGACTGTCTGCGGATCCCCCTCGTGATCTCCTAAACTCACTGGCGGAAGGTGAGGGTGTCCGGGTCGGTTAAAACCTTGTGCCCGCTTCGCGGACGCGCATACGGTGGCGCCTGACATGCGACGGCAACCCGAGACACGACGGCAACCTGCGGCGGCCTGCGGGCACGGCGCACGACAGCGGAGGAGCGCCCGATGAGCCCGGTGACGTTCCGGGTCCTCGGGCCGGTGGGGGCGCACGACGACACCGACGAGCTCGACCTCGGCGGGCTGCGGCAGCGTGCGGTGCTGGCCCGCCTGCTCGTGGCGCGTGGTCAGGTCGTGCCCGTGGACACCCTGCTTTTCGACCTGTGGGACGACGACGCCGGCAAGGGCGCCCAGTCGGGGTTACAGGTCTACATCTCCCGGCTGCGCCGGGTGCTTGAGCCGAACCGCCCGCGCGGCGGGCCCAACCGGCTGCTCGTGACCGTCGCGTCGGGGTACGCCCTGCGCGCCGCTCCCGAACAGGTGGACGCGCTGAGCTTCGAGGCCATGGTCCGCTCGGCCGGCGAGCGGCTGGACGAGAGCCCGCAGGCCGCCCGGGCCCGGCTGGACGCGGCGCTCGCGCTGTGGCACGGCACGCCCTACTCGGACTTCGCCGACCAGCACTGGGCGGAGGCGGAGGTGGCGCGGCTCAGCGAGCTGCGCCTGGTCGCCAGGGAGCGGCACGCCGACGCCGGGCTGCGGATGGGCCTGCACGCCGAGACCGTGCCCGACCTCGAGGCGCTGACCACCGAGCACGCCCTGCGCGAGGAGGGCTGGCGGCTGCTCGCCCTCGGCCTGTACCGGTGCGGGCGGCAGGGCGACGCGCTCGCCGCGCTGCGCCGCGCCCGCACGATCCTGTCCGACGAGCTGGGCATCGACCCCGGTCCGGCGCTGCGCAAGCTGGAGTCGGACATCCTCGCCCAGGACCCCGGGCTCGACCTCGTGCTCCCCGCGCCCCGGCGGCCCGTCGAGATCAGCGCCACCTGGCCCCCGAGACCGGTCGCGACCGGCGACGCGCCGCCGCTGGAGCCCGAGCCGTTCGTCGGCCGCGACGCCGAACTGGCCGTGCTCGCCGCCGCCGCGCCGCGCGCCCAGGGGGGCCGGTTCACCGTCGCCGTCATCAGCGGCGATCCCGGCGCGGGGAAGACGACGCTGGTGCGGCGGCTGTTCGAACGGCTGGAGCACGAGGGCTGGATCGGGGCGACCGGCGGCTGCCCCGACAGCACGGCGACCCCGCCCGGCTGGGCCTGGGTCGAGGTGCTGCGCGCCCTCGTCGCCCGCAGGGGCGCGGGCGAGTACGCCGCGCTGCTGGCGCCGCTGCTCGACGACGCCGCCCCCGACACCGCCGACGACGAGGCGTCGGGCGGCTTCCGGCTGCACCGGGCCGTCGGCGGCTACCTGTCGGCCGTGGCGCGCGAGGCCCCGCTGCTGATCCTCGTCGAGGACCTGCACTGGGCCGACGACCAGACGCTGGCGCTGCTGCGCGCGCTGCCGAGCCTGCTCGCGGCCAGCCGCGTGCTGGTCGTGGTGACCTGCCGGGACGGCGAGCTGAACGACCAGCAGCAGGACGTGCTGGCCGCACTGGCCCGCCTCGACCCCGTACGCGTCGGGCTCGGCGGCCTCGACGACGCCGCGGTGGCGGAGCTCGTCCGGGCGACCTGCGTGCGCGAGGTCGACGACGAGGTCGTCACCACGATCGTCGAGCGGGCCGGGGGCAACCCGTTCTTCGTGAAGGAGACGGCCCGGCTGTTCGAGGCCGAGGCCGACATCTCCGAGGTGCCCTCGGGCGTGCGCGACGTGTTGCGGCGGCGGATCGCCCGGCTGCCGGAGCGGGCCCAGCAGGTGCTGCTGCAGGCCGCCGTGATCGGCCGGGACGTGGACGTCGACGTGCTGGTCGACGTGTCCGGCGACGAGGACGCCGTGGTGGACGCGGTGGAGGCGGCGTTGCTGGCCGGGCTGGTGACCGAGCCGGGGCCCGGTCTGCTGAGGTTCGACCACGACCTGGTCAGGGACACGCTCTACTCCGACGCCTCACGGCTGCGCCGCTCGCGCCTGCACGCGGCGGTGGCCTCGGTGATCGAGCAGCGCAGCCCGAACGACGTGGCCGCGCTGGCCCACCACTACGACGCGGCGGGCACGGTGGAGACGGCGGCGAAAGCCGTACGGTACGCGGGGCTGGCGGCCGAGCAGGCCGAGCGCAGGTTCGCCCACCGCGAGGCCGCCACGCTCTGGCAGCAGGCCATCGCCGCCTTCGACCGTGCTCACACGAACCGTGCTCACACAGGCCGTGCTGCCGCGGACCGGGGGCCGGTACGCGATCGGCTGGAGCTTCAGCTGCGGCTGATCAGGGCGCTGGCGCTGTGTGGGGACATGACCGCCGCCCGCGCGCACCGGGGCGAGGCGATGTCGGTCGCGCTGCCGCTCGGCGACCTGGAGCTGACCGCCCGGGTCGCGGCGGCGCTCGCGGTGCCGCACAAGGGCATCGCCCGCGACTTCACGCGCACGGCCTGGGAGATCGTCGACGTCACCGAGAAGGCGCTCGTCGAGCTGCCGGAGGGCGAGCAGTCCCTGCGGGCCAGCCTGCTCGCCACGCTGGCCCTGGAGCTGGAGGGGTCGGCCACCGAGCGCGGTTACCAGGCGTCGCTGGAGGCGGAGGAGCTGGCCAGGGCGAGCGGCGACCCCGCCCTGCTGGCGATGGCGCTGAGCGGCCGGCTGCGGCAGTCGTACACGCTGACGCAGGTCGACGAGCGCGAGATCATCGGCCGTGAGCTGCTGCGGGTCGGGACGGAGTCGGGCCAGATCGCGGTGCAGACGCTCGCGCACCTCGTGCTGCTGGAGTGCTCGGCGGCCCGCGGCGACTTCGCCGAGGCCGACGAGCACCTCGCCCAGGCCGAGAGCCTCGGCCGGCGGTACGACCTGCCCGCTCCCGCGGCCGTCGGCGCGTGGTACGCCGGGCAGCGCCTGATGATCACCGGTGACTACGCGGGGGCCGAGCGGGCCTACCGGAACGCCGCGCGGCTGACCGCGCGGGCCGGCATGCTCGAAGGCCGCCAGGACCTGCCGCTGATCGCCACGTTCTGCCTGCACCTGGTGGACGGCCGGGCCGCCGAGATGACCGAGCCGCTGGGCGAGGCCCATCAGCGCGGCGCCAAGTGGACCCTCGACGCCTACGCCGTGGCGCTCGCCTCGGCCGGCCACGTCCGGGACGCGCGGGTGGTGGCCGCGAGCAGGGAACCGGTCCGCACCGACTTCCTCTACGAGCTCGCCCTCATCTGGCGGGCCCTCGCCGGGATGCTCCTGGACGACGAGGACCGGATGCGGGAGGCGTACGAGAAGCTGGCGCCGTTCCGCGACCGGATCGCCGGGGCCGGCACCGGCGTGGTCGCCCTGTGGCCGGTGGCCAGGACGCTCGGCGACCTCGCCGTACGGCTCGGCCTGCCCGCCCGCGACCACTACGAGAAGGCGCTGGCGGTGGCCGAACGGGTCGGCGTCCCCCGCTGGGTCGCCGAGGCCCGCGAGGCTCTCGCCGGCGTGTGATGAATGGGAGGCCGTGTGATTAGGAGGCAGAGTCCGCGAAGGCCCCTGTAGCATCGCGAACCCGTCGCCTCTCGTCCCCTCATGTGTACGGCGGACGGATTGACCACCGGTTGACATCCGCTTGCAAACGGCGCGATCGGGCGCGTTAAGGTGAGGCTTGCCTAATCGATGGCGACGACCGGCGGTGAGAGCACGTGCGGATCCCTGACCCTACGGCGGCCTCCGTGTTCGGCCTGCCTCTGTGGCTGGTCGTCACGGTCGGCGCGGTCGCCCTTTTCGGCGCGTTCCAGGTGTACTACTGGGTCGGCCGCAGGCTCGGCGAGGCGCTCTACCGCTCGCGCGTCGGCCGCAGGATCGGCCGGGAGCGGATCGAGCGCGTGGAGAACGTGGTGCGCCGGTGGGGCGCGCTCGCCGTGTACGGCTGCTTCTGGGTGCCGGGCCTGCGGCACACGCTGCCGTGGGTGGCCGGGGCGCTGCGGGTGGACTACCGCTGGTATCTGGTGGCGAGCGCCCTCGGCTGCCTGACCTGGGTGCCGGTGACCTCGTTCGGCCTCTACTCGCTCCTGTGGGCCTGGCTGTCGCTCGCGGCCCGGTCCCCCGCGCTGGCCGGCGCCGTCGCCGCCGTCGTGGCCGTGGCCGTCGCCCTCCTCCTGCGGCGCCGCCGCAGGAAGGGCCGGAGCGGTGACGCACCCGCCGCGTCCGAAGCCGTGCGATCATGACGGGATGCGTAACGGGGTACTGATCGCGCTGGCCGCCGCCCTCGTCACGGCAGGGACCGCCACCGCCACCGCCACCGCCGCGCCCGCGCGCGCCGCGACGGCCGCCGCGTCCGGCCGGGGGCCCTCGGTCACGGCCCGGGAGGCCTACCTGGTGGACACCACGGACGGAACGGTCCAGTTCGCCAAGCGCGAGACGCGCCGGGTGCCGGTCGCGAGCCTGACCAAGGTCATGACCGCCTACGTGGTCCGGCGGCAGGCCCGGCTGGACGACGTGGTGACCATCACCAAGGCCGACGTGAAGCACGCGCTGTCCGGCGGGGCCACGACGGCGGGGCTGCGGGCGGGCGAGCGGCTCACGGTGCGTGACCTGCTCTACGGGCTCATGCTCCCCTCGGGGGCGGACGCCGCCCACGCCCTCGCCGAGCGGTACGGCCCGGGGACGGCGAAGTTCGTCGCCAAGATGAACGACGCGGCACGCCGCCTCGGCCTGCGCGACACCCGCTACGCCAACCCCGACGGGCTGCCGTCGAAGGGATACTCCACGGCCCGCGACCAGGCGGCGCTGACCATGGCCGCGCTGCGCGACCCCGTGATCGCGACCGTCGCCAGGACGCCCACGCGGGTGGTCCGCAAGTCGGCCCTCCACCGCGGGCACGTGTGGCGCAACACCAACGACCTGCTCGACGACGGCGCGGTGGGGCTGAAGACCGGCTTCACCGACCAGGCGGGCTACTGCCTGTCGTTCGCCGCCGTCCGGGACGGGCGCACGTACGTGGGGGTCGTGCTGGGCGAGCGCAGCGACAAGGCCAGGTTCGCCACCGCGCGCAAGCTGCTCGACTGGGCCAACGGAGGCGCCGGCGGGGGAGCCGGCGACGAAGCGGTCGCGGGGGCGGGGGTCACGCTCCCCTGAGCAGGCCGTGGCAGGCGATGGCCGCGGCGGCCACCACGTTCAGGGAGTCGACGCCGAGGTCCATCGCCCGCGTGCTCATCGGGATGCACACCGGCTGGTCGGCCTCGTGCAGCCAGTGGGACGACAGCCCGTCGCCCTCCGAGCCGAGCATCAGCGCGACCCGGCCGGACAGCGGGGCCTTGTCCAGCGGCACGGCCGACTGGTCCGGCGTCAGCGCCAGCAGGCGGAACCCGGCCGTCCTGAGCTCCGCCAGGCCGCCGTGCCAGTCGGTCATCCGGGCGTACGGGATCGCGAACACCGCCCCTATCGACACCTTGACGGCCCTGCGGTAGAGGGGGTCGGCGCAGCGCGGCGACAGCACGATCGCGCCGACGCCGAGCGCCGCCGCGCAGCGGAAGATCGCCCCGACGTTGCCGTGGTCGACGAGGTCCTCCAGGACGAGAATCCGCGGCCCCGCGTCCGCGAGGAGTTCGCCGACCGGCGGAAGCGGAGTGCGCTCCATCGCGGCGAGCGCGCCCCGGTGGACCTGGAAACCGGTGACTCCCTCCATCACCTCGTCGGAGACCAGATAGACGGTGGCCTCCCCGATGACGTCGGCGAGCACGTCGAGCCACTTGGCCGTGGTCAGCACCGAGCGCACCGGATGGCCCGCGCCGATGGCCCGCCTGATGACCTTCTCGCCTTCGGCGACGAACAGACCGCGCTCGCTCTCGACGCTCTTGCGCAGATCGACGTCGCGCAGCCGCACGTAGTCCGCCAGGCGCGGATCGGCGGCGTCCTCGACCGGGATGACCACGGGCCAAGGGTACGGCCTGCGCCGGACCCTCCTGCACGCACCAGGCACATGTCGTGACTTTTGCCAGTATCGTTCCGTAAACCTGTTACGGCCAGTGGACACCGGAGAGAGCACCGTGGGCGGACGGCACCGCACAGACGAACTCGATGGCGGCTCAGACCCCCAGTTCGAGCCCCCGCCGCGGCGGCGGGCCGGGCGGGGGACGGTGCTCGTCCCGCTGGCCGGCGCGGTCGCCCTGGCCGTGCTCCTCGGCGTCGCGGCGTACGTGGTGGTGAACAAGGGCCCGGGCTGCGCGGGTGAGAGGGTCAAGCTCTCCGTCGTCGCCTCGCCCGACATCCACCCGGCCGTCCAGAAGATCGCCACCAGGTTCGGCAAGTCGGGCCGGGCCGTCGACGGCAAGTGCGTCGCCGTCACGGTCAAGGCCGCCGAGCCCGCCGACGTCGCCAACGCGATGGCGGGCACCGGCCCCACCAGCGGCAAGCTGGACCCCGACCTGTGGATCCCCGACTCCAGCCTGTGGCTGAGCGGCGTCAAGAACGCGCCCGAGCCCGCCGGGAACGCCGCCAGCACGCCCGTCGTGCTGGCCGCGTCCAAGGCCGGCGCGGACAAGCTCCAGTCGGCCTTCAGCCCGAGCTGGACCGGCCTGATGAGCGCGGCGAACGCCGCCAACCCCGACGGCCTGGCGCGGAAGGTGCGCGTGCTCGCGCTCGACCCCACGCAGAACGCCGCCGGTCTCGGCGCGCTGCTGGCCGGGGCCGCCGTGCTCAAGCAGGGAGGCGGCGGCGAGGAGACGCTCGTCGGCGTGCTGCGCCGGCTGTCGGAGTCGACCGTGTCCACGCCCGACAGCATGTTCGCCACGCTGACCAAGGCCGCCGCCCGCATCCCGGTGGGCGTGACGTCCGAGCAGGCCGTGTGGTCGTACAACACGACGACGACCCCCTCGAACCCGGCGGTCGCGCTGTATCCCGCCGAGGGCACGATCAGCCTCGACTACCCGATCATCGTCACGGCGAAGGACTCCGCGACGCGCAAGGCCGCCCAGGCCCTGGCGACCGAGATGACCTCGCCCAGCGGCAGGAAGACGGTCCAGGACTACGGCTTCCGCACGCCCGACGGCGCGGGCGGCGGCCTGCTGAAGCCCGACAACGGCGTGAACGCCAAGAAGCCGGCGGCGATCCCGCTGCCGGACACCGCGACCGTCACCCGCCTGTCCCAGGCCTGGCACCAGATCAAGCTCGGCACCAGGCTGCTCTCCCTCATCGACATCTCCGGGACCATGGCGCTGCCCGCCGACAAGACCGGCGTCACCCGGATGCGCGCCATCAGCGACCTCACCGTCGAGGGCCTGAAGCTCTTCCCGGACAAGGCCGAGATGGGCCTGTGGACCTTCTCCGACAACCTGCGCGGCCCGGGCGTCGACTGGAAGCCCGTCGTGCAGATCGGGCCGCTGGCCCAGCAGATCAACGGGGTGACCCGTCGCGAGACGATCGCTCAGGCGCTGCGGCAGGTGAAGGCCATCCCCACGGGCAACACCGGCCTGAACGACACCCTGTGGGCCGCGTACCAGAAGATGACCAAGGAGTACGAGCCCGACAAGGTCAACACGATCCTGCTGTTCACCGACGGGGTCGGCAACGACGACCCGAACGGCGGCCTCTCCAACAGCGAGATCCTGCAGAAGCTGAAGGGCGCCTTCGACCCGAAGCGGCCGGTGAGCCTACTGATCATCTCGTTCAACACGCAGAAGGACGAGGACCGGACGCAGATGACCTCCATCGCGAAGGCGACCGGCGGCGCCGCCTACTTCCCGCAGACGGTCCTGGAGATCCGCAACATCTTCCTCAAGGGCATCGCCCGGCGACTTCAGTAACAGGAGTCGCTCAGGCACCCGTTTTCGCAGGTCATGCCCGTTGGGCATGACCGCGCGACCCGTAAACGACGCCAGCGGGGACGGCGTCCCACTCGTGTGGGGACCGGCGAGACCAGGTTCCGTCACACGGGGAGGAATGTTCGTTGCCCGTATGGCCCGGCGTCGGGCGAGCCGACGACCACCGACTGCTGGAGGCGCTGCGGCGCGGGGGCGGCACCGACGCCCAGGCCCCGGCCGCGCTGTACGACGCGTACGCCGACCGGCTGAGCGACTACGCGTACGCGCTGCTGGGTGACCTGGATGCCGCGGCCCGGGCGGCGCACGACGCGCTCGTGGCCGCCTCCTGCTCGGCGGACCGGTTGAAGGAGCCGGCCCGGCTGCGGGCCTGGCTCTACGCGCTGACCCGGTTCCACAGCGCGACCCGGAGAGGGAAGGACGGCGCCGGACCGGTCATCACCGTGGAGGAGTCCGCGGATCCCCCGCTCGCCGCGCTGGTCGGGGAGGCGCTGGGGGAGCTCGGCGACCACGAGCGCGAGGCGCTCGAACTCGCCCTGCGGCACGGCCTGACGGCGGCCGAGATCGGTTCGGTCCTCGGACTCGCCGCCCGGCAGGTGTCGGCCCGGCTCACCCGGGCCCGCGACCACCTGGAGAACGCCGCCGCAGCCCTCGTGCTGGCCAGGACCGGCCGGGCCCACTGCCCCGGGCTGTCCGCGCTGGTCGACCACGGTGTGGGCGCCAGCTGGCAGGACGGCCCCCTCCCCGCTCCCCTGCGCAAACGCCTGAGCAGGCACATCGCGGGCTGCGAGATCTGCCGCGAGGGCCGGGGCAGGCACGTGTCGGCCGGGCGGCTGCTCGACATGATCCCCGTCGCCTTCCCCCCGCTCTCGCTGCGCAACCGGGTGATCGAGTCCGCGCTCCGCGCCGACCCGCGCGACGGCGCCACCGCTGTCCTCGACCGGCGTGGCTTTCCCGCGGCCGCGCAGCCGGCGGTTCGGGCACGGCGCGGACGGGCCCGCTCCCGTCCGCTGCGGACCGCGCCCGTCATGCTCGCCGCCGTCTGCGTGTTCGGCACGGCGGGCGGGCTCGCCCTGGTCTCCGGGCAGGCGCCGGCCGAGCGCCTCGAGGCGATACGCGTACCCCCGACGGCCGTCCCCGGGAACCTGACCCCCGGCGATCCGGCCCCCGGCGACCTGGTGCTCGGTCCCGAGGAGAGCGATCCGCCCCCCGGCGATCAGGCCACCCCGGCACCCTCCGACGACATGACGGCCCCACAGGACGATCCCCCCCGATCGGCCGCGACCGCCCCGCCCCACACCACCGCACCCTCGGGGCGGTCGCGGCCGTCTCCCACCCGTACGCCGCGCGCGCCCAGGCCGGCCCTGACGGCGCTGTGCCCCGGAGACCTGGGCACGGCCGCGGGCACGTCGATCACGCTGGCCGCGCGCGACGCCGTGATCGAGTGGACGGCCGGCGCATCGGGCGGGATCGCGGTCTCGCCCCGGCACGGCAGGCTCCGCGCGGGGGCGAGCGGCCGGGTCGTGCTCACCGTCGTCGATCCGGGGGTCGCGGGCACTGGCGTGGTGACCTTCCAGTCCTCGGCGGGCCGGCCCTCCTGCCGGATCACCTGGGACGGCCGGGAGGGGACCGGCGAGGCCGACCCGGTGCCCGACCCGACCTCGGGCGCCACCTCCGGTCCCACGGCCGACCCCCCGGGCAGGTCCGACGGCAGCCCTCCTCCGGCGGTCGACACCGCGGCGAGTCCCTCACCGTGACGCATCCGTCACAAAATCACCACTTGTTACACCCTTGTTGGAAGATTGGCACCCGCCAGTAACAATCCGGAGTAGCCAGGTGTCAGCGGAAGTTCGAAAGGGGAGAAACGACGCGACCGAGGATTTGAGGGGGCACTGTGGCCCAAGCATGGCTGCCCGGCGCAAGCCGACTTCCCTCCCCCGGGGACTCCGGAGCGATGCTCGGAGGAGCCCCGAGGACCGTCTGGTTCATCTGGCCCGCCGATCCCCAAGGGGTCTCGGCCAGGTCCGTCGCCCAGCGGCTGATCCAGCTCCACCGGCCCTCCCACCTGGTGTGGAACCCGGTGACCGGGGAGATCGTCCAGTCGTTGCCGCCCACCAGGGCGGCCGGCGGGCTCACCGCGGACCGCGGCAGGAACGGACGGGTCTGCGTGCAGATCCAAGTCATCGGCTCGGCGAGGGAACCGTTCACCGACACCAAGCTCGACGGCCTGGACGACATCCTGGCCTGGCTCGACTCCTGGGAGGTGCCGCGCCGCTGGCCGGCCGGGCCTCCGCTGCCCTACCCGCACTCCGTGGCCGCCGAGCGCAGCAAGCGGCTGTGGGCGCGGGGCGGGCACTTCGGCCACTCCCAGGTGCCCGGCAGCAGGGAGGGCGACCCGGGGTCGATCGACATCGCCCGCATCATCGGCGAGGAGGCGCTCAACCTGGAAGTCCCCCTGCCCGCACGCGAGTTCAGGCTCCTTCAGGAGGTATGAGCTCCCGTATCACCGCGCACCCGCGCCGCACGTCGGCGCGGGAGGCCGAGCCGTAACCCAGCACGAGGCCGTGCACCCGAGGCGGCCCGTGGTGGTGCGGTTCGGTCGTGTCCAGGAGCACGCCGCGTTCCCCGGCCCGCCGCACGAGGCCGGGGACCACGCCGGCGGGCAGGGCGACCAGGACGTGGAGCCCGGCCGTGTCACCCCGCACGTACGGCCCGAGCGCCTCGACGATGGCCGCCCTCCTGCGGGCGTACTCCAGCCGCATCCTGCGCAGGTGCCGGTCGAGGTCGCCGCGTTCCAGCAGGGTCGCCACGGCCCGCTGCACCGGCCCGGACGTGCGGTCGGCCAGGCGCACCCGGCGTTCGGCGACGGCGTCGAGCAGGCCGGCGGGGGCGACCAGCCAGCCGAGCCCGACGTCGGGCCCGAGCGACTTCGACAGCGTGCCGAGCAGCACCACCCGCCCGGGATCGAGCCCGTAGAGCGCGGGCAGCGGCGCGACGTCGTAGCGGAACTCGGCGTCGTAGTCGTCCTCGACGACGATCGCGCCGGTCCTGCGCGCCCAGGCGAGCAGCTTCTCCCTGCGCGGGATCGGCAGCCTGCCGCCCACCGGGAACTGGTGCGCGGGCGTGGTGTAGAGCACGCGCAGGTCGTCGGGGAGCGCCTCGACGATCACGCCCTGCTCGTCCACGGGGCAGGGCACGACCTCGGCGCCCCGGGAGGCGAAGATCCGCCGGGCCGCCCGCCAGCCGGGTTCCTCCACTCCGGCCCGGGTCCCCGGGCCGAGCAGCGTGGCCGCGATCAGGTCCAGGCCGTTGCCGGTGCCCCTGGTGACCATGACGTTCCCGGCGCCCACCGGCACGGCCCTGGCCCTGCGCAGGTGCTCGGCCAGCAGTTCGCGCAGCTCCGGGTGACCGTAGGGGTCGGGGAACGCGTTCAGCGGGAGCTCGCCGGCCGAGCGCCACGCCCGCCGCCAGGCCGCCGTGTCGTACCCCAGCACCCACGGCCGCCCCGGCCGCAGGTCCACCACCCCCGGCGGCGCCTCCTCCCGGTGGACGCCCCGGCCCGCGTGGACGGCCCGGCCCTCGGCCTTCTCGTACGGCAGCGCCTCGTCGGCCACGTACGTGCCCGAGCCGTGCCGCCCGTCCAGCCATCCCTCGGCGTACAACTGCTGGTACGCGTCGGTGACGACGGTCCTGCTGACACCGAGCAGGGTGGCGAGCCCCCGGGTCGACGGCAGCCGCTCCCCCGCCCTGAGCCCGCCGGTGCGCATCGCCTCCCGCAACTGGGCGGCCACCTGGACGGCGAGCGGCACCCCGGAGTCGCGGTCCACCCGCAGCGGCACGTCGATTGTCGGACGCAAGTGGTCTCCCCGTATGGGTCGTGAGTGGACGTGTTCCGCCGGTCCACTTCGCCCTAACGTAACGGACATGCTCTCCACAACCGCCCGTACCACCCTCAACCGCTCGAAGGAACGGGCGCGGACCGACCGCGCCGACCTGCACGCGATCCTGGACGCCGGCCTGATCTGTCACTTCGGCGTGCTGGCCGGCGGGTCCCCGATGGTCGTCCCCACCGGCTACGGGCGGATCGGCGACACGCTCTACCTCCACGGCTCCACCGGCGCGACCTCGCTGCGCGCCGCGCTCGGCAGCCCGGTCTGCGTGACCGTGACCCACCTCGACGGCATCGTGCTGGCGCGCTCCGCGTTCCACCACTCGGTGAACTACCGCTCCGCCATGGTCTACGGCCTCGCCCGGCTGGTGGACGACCCCGAGGAACAACTCGCCGGCCTGCGGGCCATCACCGAGCAGCTCGCGCCCGGGCAGTGGGACGCCGTACGCCTGCCGGACCGCAAGGAGATGGCCGCCACCGCCGTCGTCGCCCTGTCGCTGGAGGAGGCGTCGGTGAAGGTGCGCCAGGGACCGCCGAAGGACGACGAGGAGGACTACGACCTGCCGGTCTGGGCGGGCGTGCTGCCGCTCACCGTGGCCTGGGGCGCCCCGGAGCCCGACCCGCGCCTCGCCCCCGGCATCCCCGTTCCCGCTCACGTCCTAGACCGATAAGCCGCATTTGTAAGCGGATTGCAAGCGGTTTCAACGACACTGTGGCCGACCTTATCGATCTGGGAGGCCTCATGAGTTCCGCCGAGCACTGGAATGTGCCCGGTTACAGGGTGACGCGGGAGCTGGGCACGGGAGGCGGCGGCCGCGTCGTCCTCGCCGTTCACGAGCAGTCGGGCGCGACGGTCGCGATCAAGTACCTGTCGGAGGACCTGCGCCGGGACGAGGGGTTCGTCGCCCGCTTCCGGCAGGAGGCCCGCCTGCTCGTCGAGCTGGACGACCCGCACGTGGTGCGGCTCTACGAATACCTGGAGACCGGGCAGGGCGCCGCGATCGTCATGGAACTGGTCGAGGGCCCCACCCTGCGCGCGCTGCTGCGCGAGCAGGGCCCGACCGGTCCCGAGGCCGCGCTCGCCGTCCTCAAGGGCTCCCTTCTCGGCCTGGCCGCCGCACACGGGACCGGCGTCGTCCACCGCGACTACAAGCCCGAGAACGTGCTGGTCGCCACCGACGGGACGAGCAAGCTCGCCGACTTCGGCATCGCCGTGCGGGCCGGCGGGGCCCCCGCCCCCGCCGGCACCCCGCCGTACATGGCCCCCGAGCAGTGGACGGGCGCGGCCGCATCACCGGCGTCCGACGTGTACGCCGCCACAGCGGTCTTCTTCGAGTGCCTGACCGGGCACCGGCCGTACCGGGCGACCGAGCACGTCGTGCTGCGGCACATGCACATGACCGCGCCCGTGCCGGTCGAGGAGATCCCCGAGCCGCTGCGGCAGCTGGTCGCGCGCGGCATGGCGAAGGACCCCACCCTGCGGCCGGAGAGCGCCGCCGCGTTCGTCGCCGAGCTGGAGGAGGCCGCCACGGAGGCGTACGGCCCGGCGTGGGAGGAGCGTGGCCGCCGCAGGCTGGCCGCGCTCGCCGCCGCCCTGGCCGCGGCGTTCCCGCTGAACCGGGTGCGGTCCACCGAGACCGGCACCTCGCTGTTCACCACGGCGCTGCGGTCGGTGCGGAGCAGGGGCGTCCTGCTCACCGCCGGGGCCGTGCTCATGGTGGTCGCGGCCGGCGGCATCGGCGCGTACGCCCTCGGCTCGGCCGGGACCCGCACCGTCGCGGCGTCGCAGGACACGGGCCCGGGGGACACGGGCGTGCCCGCCGGGGCGTCCGCGTCGCCGGTCGCCCCGCAGGAGAGCCCTTCCGAAGCTCCCTCCGCGGCGCCGGAGGAGAGCCCGGACGAGACCTCTTCGGAGTCCCCCTCGCAATCCCCGTCGGCGGCGCCCGAGCAGGCGACCACGCAGACGCCCTCGGCCAAGCCGTCTCCCCTGGCGTCTCCCAAGGCGTCTCCGAAGACCTCGCCGAAGCCGTCTCCGGCCCCCTCGCCCAAGCCGTCTCCCAAGCCGTCTCCCAAGCCGTCGCCCTCTCCCGCGCCGCTCAAGGTCTCGGACCTGGACGTCGGCGGGCTCTCGTACAAGGCCGGGGCCGGTAAGGACGAGGCGACCGGCACCGGAACGGTCACCGTCAGGACCAGCGGACCGGGCAAGGTGACGCTGACCGTGCGCTTCACCGCGAACGGCACGGTGACCGCGACCCGCACGCTCACCCTCAGCGGCGCGACCTCCTACACCCGCACCGTCTCCGGCGACCTCGGCCGCGTCTGCTCGGGCACCTGGGGCATGAGCGTGACCACCGGCCCGGCCGCGCCGGGCGGCGCCCAGGTCGCTACGGCCAAGGCTCCGGCGTGCCCGACCTCCGTCACCTCGGTGAAGGTCGGCACACCGGCCGTGTCCTCGGCCGGGGTCGCGACGGCGACCGTGACGGTCGCCACCGACGGCACCGGCCCGGTCGACCTCACCGGCCGGTTCTCCGCGCCCTCCGCGGGCGGCGGCACGACGACGGTCCACCTGTCCGGAGCGAGGACCTACACGCGGACGCTTTCGTACACCTTCTCCCGCCGCCCCTGCGGTGAGAAGGTCACCTTCGGCGCCTCGACCGACCCAGCGGCCCCGAACGGCGCGGCGTCGAGTTCGGTCACGGTGACCTGCCCCGCCTCGGTCAGCCAGGTACGTGTGCAGAGCCTGTCCATCAGCGGGACGACGGCCACGGCCACCATCGCCGTCACCACGGGCAACACCTCCGCCGTACGGCTGGACGTCGCCTGGATGACGGGCGGCTCCAGGGCGGCCACCACGACCTACAGCCTCTCGGGCAAGACCAGCTACACGGTCACCGCCTTGTACACCTACTCCCGCTGGCCGTGCGACTCCTACGCGGTCACCGCGTCGACCTCACCGGCCGCGGCGGGCGGCGCCTCCACGCTCACCAGGAACACGGATTCCTGCATCAAATGACGCGGACAATCCTGACAATCCCCTCTGACTAAATAGTGACTTTTCATCGTAATCGTGAGGTCATCACTAAGCTACGGTCTCGTCATTCGGCGGGGGCCCAGGCGATGAGGAGACAGACCGTGATGCACGGCCAGACGGGCGCCTGGCGCGTCCCCGGGTACACGGAGATTCGTGAGCTCGGCACGGGGGGCGCCGGGCGCGTGGTGCTCGCGCGGCACGATGCCGACGACCTCCCGGTGGCGATCAAGTACCTGTCCGACGAGATGATGGCGGACCTCCACTTCGTCGCCCGGTTCCGGCACGAGGCGCGGCTGCTCGCGGCGATGGACCCCCACCCGCACGCGGTGCGCTTCTACGAGTACGTCGAGACCGCGCGCGGGGCGGCCATCGTCATGGAACTCGTCGACGGCGTCTCGCTGCGCGCGATGCTCCGCTCGGAGGGCCCGACCGGTCCAGAGGCCGCGCTCACCGTGCTGAAGGGCTCGCTGCTCGCCCTGGCCGCGGCGCACTCCATCGGCATCGTCCACCGGGACTACAAGCCCGAGAACGTCATGGTCGAGGCCGACGGCATCAGCAAGCTCGTCGACTTCGGCATCGCGGCGCAGGCCGGCGAAGGGGTCAGGGCGGCGGGGACGCCGCCGTACATGGCCCCGGAGCAGTGGGCGGGCGGAAAGGCCGGACCGGCGACCGACGTCTACGCCGCCACCGTCGTCTTCTTCGAGTGCCTCACCGGCGGCCGGCCCTTCCGCGCGCAGAACATGGCCGCGCTGGCCCGCCAGCACCAGGCGACCCCTCCGCCGGTCGACGAGGTGCCGCCCCCGCTGCGCGACCTCGTCGAGCGCGGCATGGCCAAGCGGCCCGAGGACCGGTACGCGTCGGCCGAGGAGTTCCTGCGGGAGCTCGAGACCGTCGCCGCCGGCGCGTACGGCCCGGCCTGGGAGGAGCGCGGACGGCGGCGGCTCGCCGCGCTCGCCGGACTGCTCGTGCCGTTCTTCCCGCTCAAGGAGAAGGCCCCGGAGACCGGCACCGCAGTGGCCGAGACGAAGCTCGGCGGCCTGCTGGCCCAGACCCGCATGAAGATCGGGCTGACCCTGGCCGGGATGGTCGTGATCGCGGGCGGGACGGTGGCGCTGGTGCAGACCGTGAGCGGCACCACCCTGCAGGCGGGGACGACGATCGAGACGCCGAGTTCGCCCGCGGTCGATCCCTCGTCGATCGAGGTCGAGGACGATTCGGACGAGCCCCCGGCGGAGGAACCCTCCGAGGAGCCCACCGAGGAGCCGGAGAAGCCGACCGCGACGCCGACGACCAGCCGGCCCAGGCCGCGCGCGTCGCAGCCGCCGGCCGTGCCCACCGCGACCCAGCGGCCGACCCGCAGGCCCAGCCCCTCGCCGAAGCCCAAGCCCAAGCCGACCGCGAAGCCCACGCAGAAGCCGAAGCCCTCGCCCGAGCCCGTGCCCTCGGAGGAGCCCACGGTCACGGTGGACCCGCCCAAGAACACCCCGACCAAGCGGCCCGAATCCACCCCGACCAGCAAGCCGCCCACGCAGCCGACCACCCAGCCCTCGCCGACGCAGAGCAACTCCGAGCCGACCGCGTCTCCGATTGATGAGCCCACGCCGCGGTGACGCTCGGGTGGGTGGTGACGACCGGTCTCGTTCCCGCCACACTGGCCATGGACGCGTGCGCGGGCGACATCGAAGGCGGCGGTAGATGCGTGAAGGCGTGACGGTCGCGGGGCACCGGCTCACCGGCCGCACCCGGAGCAGCGAGGTCGGCACCTGGGCGGACGCGATCTCCCCCGGCGGACGGCCGTCCGGTGTGCTGCGATTCGATCCACGGGCCGTCGCGACGGCCCAGGCGCGCGAACGGATCGTCGTGGCCGTCGGCGCCGACGTGCGTCTCCAGCAGGGCGGCCCGATCGGCCTGCTGCCCGTGATCGACCTGGTGGCCGCGCGGGACGAGGTCTGGCTCATCACGGCCGGGGCGACGGCCGTCGCCGACGTGATGGCCGCCGGCCGGCTGGACGCGGGCGGCGCGGCGACCGTTCTCCTGGAGACCGCGCAGGCCCTGCTCGCCGTGCACGCCGCCGGGCTGGCCCACGGCGCGCTGCACCCCGGGACCGTCGTCGTCGGGGAGGACGGCGCGGTGCTGCTGGCCGAGCGCGGCCTGCTGCGGGCGATCCGGGGCGAGCACGCGTCCGCGGAGCAGGACGTCGCGGCCTGGGCCGCCCTCGCCGGCACGCTGGCCGCCGCGTGCGCCCAGGACCGTGCCGCGGCGGTGCTGCGGTGGGCGTCCGCCGCCGCCCCGGCCCAGGGGCTGGCCGCCATGCGGGACACCCTGCTCGCCGAGCGTGAGGCGTTCCCGGGGATGGGACGGGACGGACTGGCCCATGCCACACGCGGCCTCCACGCGCCCGTGTCCCCCGAACTCCCCGTCGGCGCCGCGGTGGCCGGCTCTCCCGGCGGGGAGGCCGTGACCCTGCTCGACCTGTCCGGCACGGTGGACGACCCCGGCGACGTGATGATGCGGTTCGGGCCGGGAGTGCCGACCGAGACCACGGCGGCGCAGATCTGGCGGTCCGGGCAGACCGCCGCCGCCGTCACGGCCACCCAGGCCCGTGAGGCGGCTCCCCGCAGGCGCCGGAGGCGTTCGACGGCATGGGCGGGCACCGCGCTGCTGGCGATCCTGATCGCCGCGGTGATCCTGTGGCTGCGCCAACCGCCCGCCGCGTCGCTCGCGGTGAGCGAGGTCGACGTCAAGGCGCCCAAGAAGACGGTGCGCTGCGACGGCAGGGCCGACTTCACGGGCGTCGTCACGACCAACGGCGAGGCCGGGACGATCCGCTACCTCTGGATCCGCAGCGACGACCGCAAGCCGCTGGAGCAGGAGCAGCGGATCTCCTCGGGAGACACCTCGGTGAACCTTCCCCTGCACTGGAAGGTGACCGGATCGGGCTCGTTCAAGGGCACGGCCACGCTGCGGGTCCTGTCCCCCACGACGACCGGGAAGCCGATCCAGGACAAGGCAAGTTTCACCTACAAATGCTGATTTCATTAGTGTGGCGCGCATGACGACGACCCCCGCCGGCTGGTATCCGGACCCGTACGGCTCCCCTCTCCTCCGTTGGTGGGACGGCAGCCAGTGGACCGACGCCACCCACGCGCCCGAGCAGGAGGCCGGGGCCCCGCCCCAGCCGCAGTTACAGCCCCAGCCACAGGCACAGGCACAGCCGCAGTTCCAGCAGGCCCAGTTCCAGCAGCCACAGTTCCAGCAGGCCCAGTCTCAGCAAACTCAGTTCCAGCAGCCGGGGGGACCGTGGGGTCCCCCGAACCAGACGGCGCAGCTTCCCACGCCCGACTTCGGGGCACCGCGACGTCAAACGCCGGTCTGGCCGTGGATCGTGGGCGGCGTCGCCGCGGTCGTCGTGCTCGCGCTCGTCATCGGCGGCGCGGTCATCTTCCTGCGCGACCGCGCCGGCTCGATCGTCGCCCGGCCCGAGATCACCGCGACGGCGCCGCAGCTCGACCAGACCGTGCCGCCCCAGCAGGAGCCGCAGCAGTCCACGCCGCCGCTTCCCCAGCTCCCCCAGCCGTCCGGCGACCGCATCCAGGACCCGGCGACCGGCCTGTCGTACGCGTACCCGGGCAAGGAGTGGCAGGTACCGGAGTCGAAGAGCGTCAACGACCCGTCCGACCCGAGGATGCCGCTGTGGACGAGCGGCTGCCAGATGACCTCCCAGGCGAACTACGACGGCAGGGGCGGCGACTGGGTGGGCAGCATCTATACCGCCGAGGTGCCCCAGATCTTCCCCTACAGCGGCCCGCAGAGCTTCGGGCAGCTCTCCCAGACGCTGCTGCTCGCCTACGACCCGCTCTTCTACGGCATCCAGCACGAGCGCAAGGTCCTGCGCAGCGAGGCGACGACCGTGAGCGGCAAGCAGGGCTGGGTGATCGAGTTCGAGATGGACTTCAGCAAGGTCTCCGAGGCCAACGGCCTGAAGTGGAAGAAGGAGAAGGGCGCGATCGTCCTCGTGGACCGCGGCCAGAACGCCCGCCCCGCGATGCTGTACATCTCGGTGCCGGACAACCTGGACCAGTCGGTCATCAAGCGTGTGCAGGACTCGCTCCAATCTCAGTGACGCCCCATTAGGCATGAGCATTACTCTTGAGCCATGACTGACCCGCTGGTCTGGATCGACTGTGAGATGACCGGGCTCGACCTCGGCCGCGACGCGCTGATCGAGGTGGCCTGCATAGTCACCGACAGCGAGCTGAACCAGCTGGATGAGGGCGTGGACGTCGTCATCAAGCCCCCCGCCGAGACGCTGGAGCAGATGTCCGAGGTCGTGCGGGAGATGCACACGGCCTCGGGCCTGCTGCGGGCCCTCGCGACCGGGGTGACCCTGGCGGAGGCCGAGGCCGTCGTGCTCGACTACATCCGCTCCCACGTGCCCGAGGCCAAGAAGGCGCCGCTGTGCGGCAACTCCATCGCGACCGACCGCTCCTTCATCGCCAGGGACATGCCGCTGGTGGACGCGTTCCTGCACTACCGGATGGTCGACGTGTCGTCGATCAAGGAGCTGGCCCGCCGCTGGTACCCCCGGGTCTACTTCGCCTCGCCGGAGAAGCAGGGCGGGCACCGCGCGCTCGCCGACATCACCGAGAGCATCCGGGAGCTGCGCTACTACCGCGCCGCGGTCTTCGTGCCGCAGCCCGGCCCCGACTCCGCCACCGCCCGCGAGGTCGCGGAGGCCGTCTCCGGGCCCTGACCTCCGCACGCGGCGTTATTGGGGCGCGGAGGACTCCAAAATGCCGCTACACTTTCTTCGTACGCCTCGAACGGCGGACATGGTGGGTGTAGCTCAGCTGGCAGAGCGCCAGGTTGTGGTCCTGGATGTCGTGGGTTCAAGTCCCATCACTCACCCCATATGGCGAGCGGCCGGTCCCAACGGACCGGCCGCTCGTTTTTTCATGCCCGTTTTCGTATCTTCGTATCCTCCGGGTGTATACCTTCAGCGTATAGTCTCGGATCATGACTGTTCCCCTCGCGTTGCTCGGCCTGCTGGAGCGGGAGCCGAGCCACGGATACGACCTGAAACGCGACTACGACACCTTCTTCGGCCGGGGCAAACCGCTGCCCTTCGGGCAGGTGTACTCCACGCTCGGCCGCCTGGCCAGGGACGGCAAGGTCATGGGGCAGAGTGAGCCGGGCGACGGGCCGGAGCGCAAGCGCTACGCCATCACCCCGCTGGGCCGGCAGGAGGTCGCCACCTGGCTGGCCGAGCCGGTCGCGGCCGAGCCGTACCTGCAGACGGTGCTGTTCACCAAGGTCGTGCTGGCGTTGATGCTGGGCCGTGACGCGGCCGGCTACCTGGACGCGCAGCGCGCCACGCACATGCGGCGCATGCGGGAGCTGGCGGAGGTCAAGCGTGGCGGCTCCCTGACCGACGCCCTGCTGGCCGACCACGCCATGTTCCACCTGGAGGCGGACCTGCGGTGGATCGACGTCACCCAGGCCCGCCTGGGGGCGCTGGCCGAGACGGTGCGTGCGTCGTGATCATCGAGGCTCGGGGGGTCAGCCGCTCCTACGGCAGCACGCCCGCGTTGCGGGAGGCGAACCTGTCGGTGGCCGCGGGCGAGGTGCTGGCCGTCATGGGGCCCAGCGGCTCGGGCAAGTCGACGCTGCTGCACTGCCTGGCCGGCATCTTCACGCCGGACAGCGGCGAGGTCTGGTTCGACGGCCGCCGCCTGGACACGCTGGACGACGCCCGCCGCAGCGAGCTGCGGCGCACCGCCTTCGGCTTCGTCTTCCAGTTCGGCCAGCTCGTGCCCGAGCTGACCGCCACCGACAACGTGATGCTGCCGCTGTTGCTTGGCCGCACCAGGAGGAAGCACGCCGAGCGGCGGGCGGCCGAATGGCTGGAGCGGCTGGAGCTGGGTGACCTGGGCGGCCGGCGCACCGGGGAGCTGTCCGGCGGGCAGGCGCAGCGCGTGGCGATCGCCAGGGCGCTGGTCACCCGGCCGCGGGTGGTCTTCGCCGACGAGCCGACGGGCGCGCTGGACTCGCTCACCGGCGAGCACGTGATGGACCTGCTGGTGGGCCTGGCCCGCGAGGAGGGCGTCACCGTGATCGTGGTGACCCACGACGCCCGGGTGGCCGCCTGCGCCGACCGTGAGGTCATGGTGCGCGACGGCCGGGTCTCCGATCCGTACGTCACCGGGGCCGTCCGATGATCCGGCTGGGCCTGCGGCTGTCGCTGAGCAGCGGCAGGGAGGCGGCGGCCAGGCTGGGGCTGATCGTCGCCGGGGTGGCGGCCGGTGTAGCGGTGCTGCTGTCCACGCTGTCGCTGTTCAACGCGTTCCAGGCCACCGGCGACCGTCCCTGCTGGGAGTGCGTGAACGGCTCGGCGCCCAGCGGCTGGGCCCTCGACGCGACGACCGACGGCGCGCTGTGGAGCTACCACGAGGACTTCTACAGGAGCCGGACGATCAAGAGGCTCGACGCCGCCGCGCTCGGCGCCAGGGCGCCGGTCATGCCCGGCCTGTCCCGCATGCCCGGCCCTGGGAAGTACTACGCCTCGCCCGCGCTGGCCGCGCTGCTCGACTCGGCACCGCGCGAGGAACTGGCCACCCGCTTCCCCGGCACGCGCGCCGGGCTGGTCGGCGACGCGGCGCTGTCCGGGCCCGACGAGCTGGTCATCGTGGTGGGACGGACACCGGACGAGGTCGCCGCCATGCCCGGCGCCAGGCAGATCGACGTGATCGACGCGGACTCCACTGTGCCCGCGGCCGACGACGGCGCTGACGTCTACCGGTTCGGCTTCGCCGTCGCCGCCGTCGGGCTGATCGTCCCGCTGCTGGTGCTCGTGGGCACCGCCACCCGGCTGGCCGCGGCTCGCCGAGAGGCCCGCTTCGCCGCGATCCGCCTGGTCGGCGCCACCACACGGCAGATCAACGTGCTCGCGGCGGTGGACGCCGCGCTGGGCGCGCTGGCCGGTGCGCTGGCCGGTCTCGCGATCTTCCAGCTCGTACGGCCGGCCGTGGCCGACCTGCGGATCACCGGCGCCCGGTTCTTCCCCGAGCTGGTCGCCCCGCACCTCTGGCAGTACGCGGCCGTGCTCGGCGGCGTGCCGGTCGCGGCGGCCTGCGCCGCCCTGTGGTCGCTGCGCCGGGTGCGGATCTCGCCGCTCGGCGTGGCGAGGAAGACCGCCGCGTCCCCGCCGAGAGCGTGGCGGGTGATTCCCCTGCTGGCGGGGCTGGGGCTGTTCGCGGGCCCGGTGTACCGGAACGGCAAGCCCGACGAACTGCTCGCCGTCGTCGTGCTCGCGCTGATCATGATCGGATTGATGCTGGCCGGCCCCTGGCTGACCATGGTCGCCGCGCGCCTGGCCGCCCGGCTGACCCGGGGCGGGGCGACGCTGCTGGCCACGCGGCGCCTGGCGGCCGATCCGAAGACCGCCTTCAGGTCGGTGAGCGGGCTGGTGCTGGCGGTGTTCATCGGGACGACGATCGCGGCTCTCGTGCCGGCGGTCGTGGCCGGCCAGCAGAAGGTCGCCGGAGGCACGCTCAACGACGTGCTGGGCGCCACGTTCATCCGGCCGGGCGTCTCCGGCCTGTCCCGACGGGCGGGGACGGACACCCGGCCGGGCGTCTCCGGCCTGTCCCGACGGGCGGGGACGGACACCCGGCCGGGCGTCTCCGGCC